>JANYIY010000011.1 GCA_025358615.1 Gammaproteobacteria bacterium
AAGGGGCCGCATTCTAACCTGTGGGACCCACCGACGAAAGGCTGGCGGTGTCCTTTGCGACCTCGCGCAAGGTTTTGGGCAGAGCGAATATCACATGCTCGGTGCGTCCCTGCAGCTCCTCGGCCACTACGCCGCCCCACTGCCGAAGCTGTGCAATGACCCCCTGCACCAGAATCTCGGGCGCCGAAGCACCGGCGGTCACGCCGACGGTCTTAATCCCATCGAACCATTCGCGATGCAGATCTTCAGGCCCGTCCACCAAGTAGCCGGGCTTGGCGTTCTTGTCAGCCATTTCACGCAGCCGATTGGAGTTGGAGCTGGATTTCGAGCCCACCACCACCAGAAGTTCGCAGCGCTTGATCAAATCCTTGACGGCGTCTTGGCGGTTCTGCGTGGCGTAACAGATATCCTCTTTCACCGGTGCCTTGAGGTTCGGATACCGGGCCCGCAGAGCCGCCACGATGGACGCGGTATCGTCCACCGACAGGGTCGTCTGCGTGACGAACGCCAGGTGCTCGGGGTTGCGAACCACAACCCGCGCGACATCCTCGACGGTTTGAATCAAGTAAATCGCTCCGCCCAAGGTCGCGTCGAATTGTCCGATGGTGCCCTCCACTTCCGGATGTCCGGCATGGCCGATCAGGAACACCTCGCGCGCTTCACGTGCATAGCGCGTGATTTCCATATGCACCTTGGTCACCAAGGGACAGGTGGCGTCGAACACATTCAGCAGGCGGCGCTTCGCTTCCTGCTGCACCACGCGCGGCACACCGTGAGCGCTGAAAATCACCGTGGCGCCGTCGGGCACCTCCGTCAACTCATCGACGAACACCGCGCCGATGGTGCGCAGCCGGTCCACTACGTACTTGTTGTGCACCACTTCATGCCGCACATAAATGGGCGCGCCGAACAGCACTATCGCACGCTCGACGATGTCGATGGCGCGGTCGACTCCGGCACAGAATCCTCGCGGATTGGCTAGAAATATTTGCATCATTTATTCCGCTTTGCGTCAAACAGGGCATCGAGCAACAGGCAGGCGGCGCCGATGGTGATCGCCGAATCCGCGACATTGAATGTAGGAAAATACGCCCGATCCCAGTGAAAGTGTATGAAATCGATCACGTAGCCTATGCGGATCCTATCGATGACATTGCCGAGCGCACCGCCCAGCACCAGTGCCAGGCCGGCCGTGAGCAAGGCATGAGATCCGCGCGGCAGCTTTAACAGCCAGATAATGATACCGATGCTCACCACGAGCGCCAGCCCGATGAACACCCAACGCTGCCAGCCGGAGGCCGACGCCAAGAAGCTGAAGGCGGCGCCGACATTGTGCATGCAAGTGATGTCGAGCACCGGCAGAATTCGGATGAATTCAAATTCCAGAAAATGCCGGCTGATATACACCTTGGAAATCTGGTCCGCCACGATCACTAACGCGGACAGCAGCAGCCAGGACGGCGCTCGGCTGCGATTCTCTACAATGGTCATGCGAATTTGCGCTCCTCACCGGGACCTTCGACGTTGACGACACAGCGCGCGCAAAGCTCAGGGTGCCGCGGGTCGCTGCCGACGTCGCTACGCAGGTGCCAGCATCGCACGCATTTAGGCTGGATGCTGGGTTTGACCTCGATCCACACGCCGGGTTCGCTCGAGGGAACCGTCGAGGCGGGCGGCGTCTCGCTCTCTACGACCTGCGCCTGGCTGGTAATCAGCAAGAATCGCAGTTCATCTTTAAGCGCCTCGTAACGGCGAGCCTGGGCCGGGGGTGCGTAAATCGTCACCTCCGCTTCGAGCGGCGCGCCGATTTCGCCGGCCGAGCGCAGCCGCTCGAGATCCCGCGCGACATCCGTCTTGAGGGCGATTAACGCGGGCCAATCGATCACCGGTACGCGCTCGGCACCCGGCGGAAACTGATGCCAGGTGGTAAGGAACACCGATTCGGGGCGTCCCCCGGGCAAAAAGCCCCAGATCTCCTCGGCCGTAAAACTCAAAATAGGCGCCAGCCACCGCACCATGGCCTGCGCCACATGGTACATGGCGGTCTGCGCCGAACGGCGTGGCGCGCTGCTCGCGCCTGTGGTGTAGAGCCGGTCCTTGATGATATCCAAGTAAAAGCCGCCGAGTTCGACCACGCAGAAGTTATGGATCTTCTGATAGATGTCGTGAAATTCGTAGTTGCGGTATGCGGTGACCACATCGTTCTGCAGTGCAAACGCCTTGGCCATCGCCCATTGATCGATGGCAACCAGATCGTCGAATGCCACCGCATGTTGCGCAGGATCGAAGCCATGCAGGTTACCCAGCAGGAATCGCACGGTATTGCGCATACGGCGATACGAATCGGCCATGCGCTTGAAGATCTCATCCGACACGCTCATTTCGTTGGCGTAGTCGGTCGCCGCCACCCACAGACGCACCACGTCCGCGCCGAGCGAATTGGTCAATTTCTGAGGCACCAGCGTATTGCCCACTGATTTGGACATCTTGCGGCCCTTCTCATCCACGGTGAAGCCGTGAGTCAGCACACCGCGATACGGCGCGCGGCCATGCATGGCCACTGAGGTGAGCAGCGATGAGTGGAACCAGCCGCGGTGCTGATCGGACCCTTCCAAGTACAGATCTGCCGGGGAGGTGATGTCAGGCCGCATTTGCGCCAGGCAGTGGTGCACCACACCGGAGTCGAACCACACGTCCATGACGTCCGTGGCCTTGTCGTACTGGCTTGCCTCGGGACCCAGCAGGGCCGTCGCATCCAGATCGAACCAGGCATCGATGCCGTCACGTTCGACTCGCTTGGCCACTTCTTCGATCAGCGCAGCCGTGTTCGGATGCAATTCGCCGGACACTTTGTCGACGAATAACGGAATTGGAACTCCCCAGGTACGCTGGCGCGACACGCACCAATCCGGGCGGCTGGCGATCATGCTGCTGATCCGCTGCTCGCCCCAGGCCGGCATCCAATCCACGTGCGAGATGGCCTCGAGCGCGCCCTTGCGCAAGCCCGCCTGCTCCATGCTGATGAACCACTGCGGGGTGGCGCGAAAGATCACCGGTGTCTTGTGACGCCAGCAATGCGGATAAGAATGATGATACGGCTCGTCTTTCAGCAACCGGCCGTTGTCATGCAATACCTTGATCACGTGCGCATTGGCGTCGAACACCTGTTCGCCGGCGAACAGCAGTGTCCCTGGCAAGAAGCGCCCATCGCCGCCCACCGGATTATCGATCTCCAGCCCGTAACGGCGGCCGACATTGTAGTCATCCAATCCATGTCCCGGCGCGGTATGCACGGCGCCCGTGCCGGCATCGAGGGTGACGTGATCACCCAGCACCACCGGCACTTGCCGATCGTAGAACGGATGGCGCAGCAGCATGTGTTCGAGGGCCGCTCCCTTCGCGGTCGCCACCAAGCTCCAATTGGCGATGCCTAAGGACTTCATGACGGCATCGATCAATTCGCTGGCCAGCACCAGGCGCTCGGGCCCCGCGCCTAAATCGAACTCGATCAGCGCGTAGTCGAATTGCGGATGTACCGCCACCGCGCGATTCGCCGGCAGAGTCCAAGGGGTCGTGGTCCAGATGGCAAGCGAGGTCGGCACTTCCTGGAGCTCGTCGAATACTTCCTCCGTTCCGATTGCTGCGATCCCGAATCGCTGCGCCACGTCGGCGGCGTCGACCACCGGGAAGCGTACGTAAATGCTCGGTGATGTCTTGTCCTCGTACTCAACTTCCGCCTCGGCCAGCGCCGAGCGGCAGTTCAAGCACCAGTGCACCGGCTTGAACCCCTTGTACACATGACCGTTCTTGATGATCACGGAGAAGGCGCGCAGCTGTTCGGCTTCGAAGCGCGGCATCATGGTCAAGTAGGGATGATCCCAGTCCCCTAGTACGCCTAAGCGCTTGAAATCGGTGCGCTGCGCGTCGACTTGCTTATGCGCATATTCCCGGCATGCCGCGCGAAATAATTTGGCGTCGATTTTCTGACCGACGCGGCCGTGCGTTTTCTCGACCTGCATTTCGATGGGCAGGCCGTGGCAATCCCAGCCCGGAACATAGGGTGCGTCGTAGCCATCCAGGGTGCGCGACTTGACGATGATGTCTTTGAGAATCTTATTCACGGCGTGACCCAAGTGGATCGCCCCGTTCGCATAGGGCGGGCCGTCGGTGAGTACGAACATGGGCCGACCCTTGGCGAGGTTGCGAATCTTTTCGTACAGGCCGTCGCGCTCCCACGCAGCGAGCATTCCCGGCTCCCGGTTCGCAAGATCCGCCTTCATCGGGAAACCCGTGCTCGGCAAATTAATCGTATTTTTGTAGTCAGGCACAATCCACCTTAGACAAGAGATTTCGCGCATCGGCGCCATCGATTCGCATTTGCACCATCATGGCGTCCAGGGAATCGAACTTGACCTCGTCACGCAG
>JANYIY010000033.1 GCA_025358615.1 Gammaproteobacteria bacterium
GGGCGGCCGCGCGCGCTGACCGACAAGCTCGATCGTGCGGTGATGTCCTATGCCTTCAGCGCGGATTCTGGCGGCGTGCATACGCCGTCGATCAACATCATCGTCGAAGACGACGACACCACTTACCCTGCGCGCGTCGACTTGGGCAGCGGATCCATTACGCGTGAAACACCGCCCGAGCCGTTCATCGTATCGGCGTTGTCGAGCGGCGGCGGCCACACGGCACTGCTCAAGAGCGACGACGCCGCATTTGCCGAAGTATTTGCGCTCGAGGGCGGACAGCTGCGCAAGCTCACCGCGCACAACGATGCGCTGCTCGCGCAGCTTAAGCTCGGTGCAGTGGAGAATCTCAAGTTCAAGAGCAAGGACGGCACCGAAGTCCATGCAATGATGGTCAAGCCCCCGTCCTTCGTCGCCGGCCGCAAGTATCCAATGGTGCTGTGGATACACGGCGGTCCGAATGGACATGACGAACATTCCTTGGTACTCGATGGCTACCAGTTCGAACCGCAGATGTTCGCCGCCAAGGGCTTCCTCGTGCTGCGCGTCAATTATCGCGGCGGCAGTGGTCGTGGAATCGATTACGCCAAGGCTATATTCGCCGATTGGGGTCACAAGGAAGTCGAGGATTTATTGGCTGGAGTCGATCATCTGGTCGCGCTCGGCATCGCGGATCGGGACCGCCTCGCGGTCGGCGGCTGGAGCTACGGCGGCTTGCTGACCGATTACACCATCGCCAGCGACGGGCGCTTCAAGGCCGCCATCAGCGGCGCCGGCAGCGGCAATCAGATATCGACCTATGGCGTCGACCAGTACGTGAGCCAGTACAACAATGAGCTGGGGCCACCCTGGCGAAATACGGCCCTGTGGCTGAAACTATCGTATCCATTTTTCCACGCCGACCGCATCCATACTCCGACGTTGTTCCTCGGCGGAGAGAAAGACTTCAACGTGCCTATCATGGGCGGCGAGCAGATGTATCAGGCGTTGCAGACCTTAGGCGTGCCTTCGCAGCTCGTCATCTATCCGGGGCAGCACCATGTATTTACGCGGCCCAGCTTCGTGAAAGACCTTGCTGACCGCATGTCTGCGTGGCTGGATCGTTTCATTACGGCGCAGGAGTCGCGGTAACCGAGCGGTAACCGAACGGTAACTCTGTCAGGGCGCGGCAGTTCGGGCGGACACTATCGCGCCGTCGACCGTACCGCGAATGACGGCAATGGAACCCGCGATACCTTCGGGCCACTCGACTTTGAGATCGCCGGCAAGTGTGCCGGCACCCGCCATATGCAGGGTCGCACGCACCGTCCCGGTTCGAGCGAGCGGTTGCTCGATTTCTCCGCTGACCGCCAAGTCCTCAGTCCAGTGTACTTTGTTCAAGGTGACACGGATGGCCATAGGCCCGCTCACGACACGGAATGAGCCGCCGCGCAGCCCCACGCCCTGACCCGTGGAATTGCCGCCAAGTCGCGCCAGCACGTCGCCGGCGGTCATCACCGCGGCACTGATCCAGCGCAATTGTTCCGGGCCGGCTCGATTACCCGGCAGCGCGACGGCGGGTTCATGCTGCGCGGCGTGCACGACAAATTGCGGCACCAGGCGCACCGGCGGGACATTGCCCGCGCAGCTGGTATCGCCCGGCTGCAAAGTGTTGAAGAAGCGGCGCACGATCTGTGCGGTGCAGGGGCTGCGTCCATGGGGCAACGCGTTGACGTGAAAACTATTGGCGACCCGAACCTGGACTCCACGCTTAAAAGCACCCGCCACTGCGGCGCCGTCAGCCAGGGTGGTGATGCTGTCGAGCTCGCCTGAGATGATGAGGGCCGGTATGTCGGGATAGTGCGCGTCGTCGGCAACCACGTGCGAGGCAGGGTGAGTGCTGGGGGAAACGGGCCACTTGACGCATTGATCGATGAAACTGTAGTCGAGCGGCATGCCGCGGTACTCGTCGATGGTGAACGGCGCGTAAGTGTCGGGAAGCGAGCGCTTGCGCTCCTGCACGGCGCGGTCGCGATCCGCCGTGCGCAGCAGCGGCGCGAGGCGCATGTCAAAAATCTGCGGGGCGTCCTGGCACATCACTGCCGTCGCCAGCCCGGCGCTGAATTTGGCGATGTCGCCGGCCGGTGCCACAGCGGTCGAGGTCTCCGCCATGAGCCGCAACAGCGGCGTCCGATCGCCGCCGCTGAATGCCCTGGCCGCGGCGTCGAGTTCGCGAACCGTGACAAAGGCCGGCGCAGCGCCGAACATGACGATGGCGAGCTGCGATGCATCCGCCGAGAACTCGCGCTCTCGGCCGTCACTGTCCGTGGCGCGGGCGGGGAAGGGATGCGCGCGCAACTCGCGCAGCACGGGCAGGATGTGGTCGATGGACGTGCCGGGCAGCTGCGCACAGGGCTCGGAGCGGCGGCAGGCGATGTTGAATTTGTCGCGCATGGCCGGCGCATAGCTCGGGTACCAGGCGTAACCCGGGCCATTCAGCGGGTAGGCTCCGTCGAGCACGATGGCACGCAGCATGTCCGGATGCCTCACGGCGAACACCTGCTCGAAATAGGTGCCGTAGGAATCGCCGTACAAATCGATGCGCCGAATATCGAGCGCATCGAGAATCGCTGCCAAATCGTCCGCGGCATACGCCGTGCTGTACAGCGCCGCACGCGCACCCAGCGAATCACCACAGGCCGCATTCATTTCCACGGTCCATTGCTTCGCGTTCTGCAGCTCGCGGCATTCGACCGCGCCGGATTGGCCGGTGCCTCTGTTGTCCATGATCAGCACATCGCGCCGCTGCCGCAGGGGCTTGAACAGGGCAAGATAGGAGTCGCGGGACTCAGTGGCCGGATAGCCTGGACCCCCTTCGGTGGCGACCAGTGTTCCCAGGGATTTAGCGACCGCGGCGTGTGGGTAGTATTCGAAGTAAATCGAGATGCGTCCGGGTATGGCGCCGGTGGGATCCATGGGTCGATTGAGCGTGCCGCAGTAGGCAGGGACGGTCGGGCAGCGCCGCAGTTCGATGGCGCCCACCAGCAGCGTCGGACGCGCACTGGCCGGCCAGGGGTCGGCGTGGCCCAGGCTCGCGCAGTTCAAGCACAAATAGAGCAATAGGGTACTGACGCCCAAGCGTAGCGCGGGCTTCGCGCGGCAGGAAAAAGGGCTGTCACGTCGTCGGCGCGCCATAGTTCCGCGGAGTTTACGCAATCCTCGTGCGCGCGCAAATCTCACTGTCGTATATTGTGTACAAGAGGTCGCTTCGGGGCACTGGCGCACGGCGCTTTGTTGCTATGGTATCTGCACCTGACGACTTGGGATTTCATCATGACGGCACGCGACACCATATTGAACCGGCTACGGGGACGCAATCTCGAAACTGCCTTGGAGAGAGAGTTCTATACCAGTCAGGAAGACTATCAAGTCGACCTGGACATGATTTGGTACCGCGACTGGTTGTTCGTCGGCCACGACTGTGAGCTGTTGAACCCGGGCAATTATTTGACGGTGCAGATCGGCCAGTACCCGGTGGTGGTGTTGCGCGACCGGGACGGTGGGGTGCGCGCTTTTCACAACACCTGCCGGCATCGCGGTTCGC
This sequence comes from Gammaproteobacteria bacterium, assembly GCA_025358615.1. Lineage (GTDB taxonomy): Bacteria > Pseudomonadota > Gammaproteobacteria > Steroidobacterales > Steroidobacteraceae > Bog-1198. Next base: position 3,584 of record JANYIY010000033.1, read on the forward strand.
GCATATGCTCGGCGGAGCGCGGGACGGCGCCGCGTCTGGTCTGTCCCTACCATCAGTGGACGTACGCACTGGACGGGCGGCTGATCGCAGCGCGCGACATGGGCGGCGGCTTCGATAAATCCCAGCACGGCCTAAAGCCCGTGCACTGCGCCAGCGTGGGCGGCTACATTTGGATTTGTTTGGCCCAGGTTGCGCCGGATTTTGAACCTATTCGCAGGCACCTCGAACCCTATTTTCTGCCGCACAAGCTGCATCAGACGAAGGTCGCTTTCGAATCGACCATTATCGAGCAGGCCAACTGGAAGCTGGTTTGGGAGAACAACCGCGAGTGCTATCACTGCGCCGCCAATCACCCCGAGCTGATCCGCACCTTCCCGGAGGATCCGACGGCGACCGACGGCGAAGACGCCGCTTCGGACCCGAAAACCGCCGCGAAATGGGCGCACTGGGAATCCATCGGCCTGCCCAGCAGATTTCACATCGCCCCCGACAGCCAGTACCGCACCGTGCGCACGCCTCTGCTCGAGGGCGCGGTGAGCTTCACCATGTCGGGCAATGCCGCCGTGCGCCGGGCGCTATCCGATGCCGTAGCGGAACCGGACGTGGGCAGCTTGCTGATGTTCCACTTTCCTACGACCTGGAATCACGTGCTGGCCGATCACGCCATATCCTTTCGCGTGCTGCCCGTCAGCCCCACCCAGACCCAATTGACCACGAAGTGGCTGGTGCATAAGGATGCCGTGGAAGGCGTCGACTACGACCTCAAGGAACTGACCAAGGTGTGGCTGGCGACCAACGCGGCGGACACGATCAATTGCCAGGAAAATCAGATCGGCGTGAATTCACCGGCTTACGATCCGGCGCCCTATTCTCCGGTCCATGAAGCCGGAGTGACGCAATTCGTACACTGGTATTGCACGCATCTTGAGGGCAGACTACTCGACGATGCCAAGTAGACTCATTTGACAGGCGGGCGCGAGCAACTCGCGGACACGCCGGCATGAAATATTCGGCGTGGCAGTTGCTGCGCGGAGCGCTGTCGGGGCAGCGGCATTGGCCGCAAGCCTGGCGTGACGCGAGCCCCAAATCCCGCTACGACATCATCATCGTTGGCGGTGGCGGGCATGGGCTCGCCAGCGCCTACTATCTGGCAAAAAATCACGGTATTACCAATGTCGCGGTGCTCGAGCGCGGCTGGATCGGCGGCGGCAACACCGGCCGTAACACCAGCATCGTGCGCTCAAATTATTTGTTTCCGGAGAGTGCGCGGCTGTACGATTTTTCGTTGCAGTTGTACGAGGGTCTGTCGCAGGCATTGAACTTCAACATCATGCTGAGCCAGCGCGGCCTGGTGATGCTGGCACACAGCCGCCACGACCTCGACGCCATGTCGCGTTGGGCGAATGCCATGCGCATGAACGGCATTGCAGCGGAGATCCTCACCCGGGACGAGGTGGGTGCGCTGGCGCCGGCCCTCGATTTGTCGCCGCAGGCACGGCTGCCGGTGCTCGGCGGATTCGCCCAGCGGCGGGCCGGCACTGCACGGCATGATGCGGTGGCCTGGGGTTATGCGCGCGCCGCCTCGGCGCTCGGCGTGGACATCATTCAGAATTGCGAGGTCGTGGACTTCATCAAGGAGCGTGGCCGCGTCGTCGGGGTGAATACCAGTCGCGGGCGCATCGAGGCGGAACGCGTCGGCATCGCGGCGGCGGGGCATAGCTCGGTGCTGGCCAAGCTGGCGGGCTTTCGCCTGCCCGTCACCAGCTACGCGTTGCAGGCCATGGTGAGCGAGCCTATCAAGCCCGTGCTCGACACGGTGATCCTGTCGCCGGGCACGGGTGCGTACGTGAGCCAGTCGGACAAGGGTGAAATCGTCATGGGCGCCATGCTCGATTTATTTCCGTCGTATGCACAGCGCGGCAGCTTTGCAGTCAAGCAGGCCATCATTGCCGCCACCCTTGAGCTGTTTCCGTGCTTCAGCCGCCTGAATTTAATGCGCCAGTGGGCCGGCATCGTCGATGTGGTGCACGATTCCAGCCCCATCATCGGCGCCACGCCCATACCCAATCTATTCATCAATTGCGGTTGGGGCACCGGCGGCTTCAAGGCCATCCCGGTCGGCGGCTGGACCCTCGCCCATGTATTGGCGACGGGCCAGAATCATCCGCTGGCCGAGGCCTTTCAGCTGGAAAGATTCGTCACCGGTCGCCTCGTCGATGAGGCCGCCGCCTCCGGGATCGCACACTGATGCTGCAGATTCCCTGTATTCATTGCGGCCTGCGTGATGAAAGCGAATTCAGCTGCGGCGGCACATCGCACATGACACGGCCCGGGTTGGAGCAGAGCGACCAGGTGTGGGGCGAATACCTGTTCTTTCGCGACAATCCCAAGGGCCTGCACGGCGAACGTTGGCGTCATTCGCAGGGCTGTGGGCAGTGGTTCAATCTGGTGCGCAACACGGTCACGCATGCCATCGAGTCCGTGTACGCCATCACCGACCCCCCGCCATGACGGCATCGCGCCTGGCAGCCCCGGCGGGATGCGTACTCGATCGCGCGCAGCGTCTGTCGTTCGAGTTCAACGGCCGCGCTTTGCGCGGCTACGCCGGCGATACTCTGGCATCGGCACTGCTGGCGAACGGCGTGCAGTTGGTGGGGCGCAGCTTCAAGCTGCACCGGCCGCGGGGCATCATGTCCTGCGGGGTCGAGGAGCCCACCGGCCTGGTGGACCTGGGAGAAGGGCCGTGGCGAACGCCCAATATGCGCGCGACTTTGGTCGATCTGTACGACGGGTTGGTCGCATCCAGCGTCAACTGCTGGCCCAGCGTCGGTTTCGATGTGGGCGCCATCAACAACCGCTTTGCCGCACTGCTGCCGGCGGGCTTTTATTACAAGACTTTCAAGTGGCCGAACTGGCATTGGTTCGAGCCTTCGATTCGCCGCATGGCGGGCCTCGGCAAGGCCTCGGGGCAGCGCGATCCCGATCGCTACGAGGAGGCCGCGGCACGGGCCGACGTGCTGGTCATCGGCGGCGGGCTTGCCGGCTTGAGCGCCGCAGTGGCGGCCGCTGAGGCGGGCGCGGACACCTTGCTGCTGGCGAGCGGCGCCACGCTGGGCGGCGCGCTGGCGTGGCGTAGCGACGCCCAAGTCGCGCAACTCCTCGAACGGGCGCAACGCAGCGGCGTGCGGCAGCTGACACGGACCCTGGCGTTCGGCGTGTACGATCACAATCTGGTGTGCGCGCGCCAGACCCTGCACACGGCCGGCATGCCTGGCGCCGTAGGCGGAGTGCTGCGCGAGCGACTATGGAAAATTCGTGCGCGCGCCGTCGTCGCCGCCGCTGGGGCCTTCGAACGTCCTATGATTTTCCCGAACAACGACCGTCCGGGAGTGATGCTGGCCGGTGCCGCGGACAAGTATGCGCATGCATTCGGAGTTGCCTGCGGTGAACGAGTGGTGATTGCGGCCAACGCTGATTCCGCCTACCAGGTGGCAGCCTCGCTGCGCGCCGTCGGTGTGAATGTGATCGCATTGGTCGATCGCCGGCCGCACGCCGATATCGGAACCGATAACGGGGTCGAATCCGCGCAGCTGCGGACCTTCGTGAATGCAGGCATCGCCAAGGTCGAAGGCGCTCGCGCCGTGCGCAGCTGCACCATAATTTCAGCTGATTCAGACGGCGCGCGTCCGCAGCGGCTGGAGTGCGATTTGATCTTGAGTGCCGGCGGCCACACGCCGGCGGTGCACCTGCATTCGCAGGCGGGAGGTAAATTGCGCTGGCTGGAAGATTCGGCCATGTTCGTACCCGACGGCGCGGCGCCTGGACTATGGAGTGTCGGCGCGTGTGCGGGCGTCTTCGCGCGCGACACGGTGGTCGATCACGCGATGCAACTGGGGGCGGCACTGGCGACCGGGCGCGCCGCGCCGGCGGCAGCGGCGGGCGGAGCGGGGCGATCGCTGGCGGCCACCCACCTGCCCGGAGTGTCCGGCAAGCAATTCGTGGATTTGCAAAACGATGTGGCACTCGGCGATATCGGCCTTGCGGCACAGGAGAACTATCGATCGATCGAGCATTTGAAGCGCTACACCACCACCGGCATGGGCACGGATCAGGGCAAGACCAGCAACGTCAAC
>JANYIY010000391.1 GCA_025358615.1 Gammaproteobacteria bacterium
TCGAGCCGCCCATTCTCGATCCCAGCGCCAGCCCCGCCGCGGCGATCTCGGAAATTCTTTACAGCAATGTCTACGAAGGGCTGGTGCAGTTTGGCGCCGATGGCTCAGTGGTGCCGAAGCTCGCCATCTCGTGGGAGTCTGCCGCAGACGGCCTGTCGATAGTCTTCCATCTGCGGCCAGGCGTGCGCTTTCATGACGGGAGTGCTTTCGATGCGGCCGCTGCCAAGTTCTCCCTGGAGCGGGCGATCGCACCCGAGTCGGTGAATCCGCAAAGATCGAGGCTGGCCAAAATTCGCGCGATCGACATCGTCGACCCACTGACTTTGCGCATCCTGCTGAAGCAGCGCTGCGGCGGATTACTCCAGTCCCTGGCCTGGGGCGCGTTCGTCATGGTGTCGCCGCACTCGGCTGCCACCAACGGCGTGCAACCCGTAGGCACAGGGCCGTTTCGATTTTCCGACTGGCGCCGTGGCGACTCGCTCACCCTGGTGCGCCATGCGGGCTATTGGGGCATAACCGCGAAACTCGATTCGGTTACATTCAAATTCATCGCCGAGCCCACCGCCGCCTACGCCGCACTGATGGCAGGCGACGTGGATGCTTTCTCGAACTACCCGGCGCCGGAGAGCTTTGCGCAGTTCTCGGTCGATCCTCGCTTTTCGGTATTCACCGGCACCACCGAGATGGAGACGGTGCTGGCGTTCAATCAGCGAGAGGCGCCGTTCAACGACGTGAAGGTGCGCCGCGCGATTTCCTACGCGCTTGATCGGCGTGCCATCATCGATGGCGCCATGTTCGGCTATGGCACGCCGATCGGCAGTCATTTTCCGCCGCACAATGCGGCCTACGTGGATCTCACGGGTGTCTATCCCCACGATGTGGCCCGGGCCAAGACCCTGCTGGCGCAGGCCGGATACCCACAGGGCTTTTCGGCCACGCTGAAGCTGCCCCCGCCCAGCTACGCACGGCGCGGCGGTGAAATCGTCGCCGCTCAATTGGCGCAGATCGGCATCCGCGTGCGCATCGAAAACCTCGAGTGGGCGCAGTGGCTGGATCAGGTTTTCACGCGGCATGATTTCGCCTTAAGCATCGTAGGGCACGCGGAGCCCATGGACTACGATATCTACGCGCGAGACGACTATTATTTCGGTTATTCCAGTCTTAAATTCAAGGCGCTCATTGCCGAGCTCGACGACACCCTCGATGCGGCGCGGCGCCGCGATCTACTGCAGAAAATTCAACGTAAGCTCGCCGACGACGCGGTCAACGGCTTCCTGTTCCAGTATCCGCGGCTGGATATTTGGAATGTGCACTTGCTCGATCTCGGATTCGACAATGTGCTGGGAGTCGTCGACTTGAGCCGCGCGCACTACGATGCGTCGGCGCGCGGCGCGACGCCGGGCGCGGCGGCCGGCCTCAGCGCCGGCGCAGACCCTGGCACGGACATCGGCGCGGCGGCCGGCCGTCCCCAGTCCTTGCATGTAGCCGCCGGGGTATTGTCGGCCGGCGCCTTGATTCTGTGCTGGCTCATCGCGCGGCGATTCGGCGCCGCTTACCTTGCGGGGCGCCTGGGCGTGCTGCTTGCCACCTTGCTCGCGGCGACGGCAATCGTATTCGTCATTGTGCAAATCGTGCCCGGTGATCCGGTGCGCTACATGATGGGATTGCAGGCAGATCCGGACAGCGTGGCGACCGTGCGCCATCAGCTGGGTCTCGATGCTGCTCCCATGCGGCGCTATTTACAGTGGATCGCCGGGCTGTTGCGCGGCGACTTCGGCAGCAGCTACACCTACCGCATCCCGGTGGGCGAGCTCATCGCCGAGCGCCTGCAGGTGTCCTTGCCGCTGGCCGTGTACGCATTGCTGCTTTCAACGTTGATTGCCTTCCCCATCGGTTTGATTGCGGCGGCCCAGCGTGGCCGGGCAAGCGATGCGCTGCTCACCGGGCTCACGCAGTTGGGCCTGGCCATTCCCAATTTTTGGTTGGGAATATTGTTGGCGATGGTGTTTGCCGTCGGCCTTCACTGGGTATCCGCGGGCGGCTTTCCCGGCTGGGATGTGGGGCTCTTGGCCGGCCTGAAGGCGCTGACGCTGCCGGCGATTGCGCTCGCCATGCCGCAGGCGGCCATCCTGGCCCGAGTGTTGCGCGGCTCGCTGCTCGACACCTTACATGAAGACTATATCCGCACAGCGCGGTCGAAGGGCGCAGGCGAGTGGCAGGTGCTGTGGCGCCATGCGTTGCCCAACGCCTTGGTACCGGTGCTGACCATCGTCGGCATGCAGTTCTCGTTTCTGTTGGCGGGCGGCGTCATCATAGAAAACGTGTTTTTTCTACCGGGCCTGGGGCGGCTGGTGTTTCAGGCCATCGTGCAGCGCGACCTCATCGTGGTGCAAAGCGTGGTAGTGCTGCTGGTGTTTGCCGTGGTGACTGTGACCTTCGCGGTGGACCTTTCCTATGTGCTGGTCAATCCGCGGCTGCGGTCGGCGGGCGCGGCGTGAAAGCCGCCGAGTCGCGCAGCGGCAGCGTGCCGCGCCGCATAGGTCTCGCCGTCGGCGCGGCCATCACTGCATTTTTCTTAGGAATTGCGTTGCTGGCACAATTTTGGACGCCGTACGATCCGGCTGCCCTGTCCATCATCGACAAGCTGCAAGGACCGAACTTGCGCCACTGGTTCGGCACCGATCAACTGGGCCGTGACGTGCTGTCCATGCTCATGGCCGGCGCCAAGAACTCAGTGGGGGTGGCGTTGCTCTCGGTGATCATCGGCGTATTCATTGGAGTGCCTCTTGGGTTGCTGGCCGCGGCGCGTCGCGGGCCGATCGACGAGCTGATCATGCGCGGCAATGATCTGATATTCGCCTTTCCGTCCTTGCTGCTGGCGATTCTGATCACGGCGGTATTCGGGCCGGGAGCGGTCAACGCCATCATCGCCATCGGTATTTTCAACATCCCGGTATTTGCGCGTGTCGCTCGCGGCGGTGCGTTGCAGCTCTGGACTCGCGATTACTGTCTGGCCGCGCGAGTTGCCGGCAAGGGACCGCTGCGGATTTCCTTCGAGCACATTTTGCCGAATCTGATCGGATTGCTGGCGGTCCAGGGCGCAATCCAATTCTCACTGGGGGTCATTGCCGAAGCGGGGCTTTCCTATGTCGGCTTGGGTGCTCAACCGCCGACTCCCAGCTGGGGAAGGATGCTGAATGACGCCCAGACGCTGACGGCGCTGGCGCCCTCGCTTGCGCTGTTTCCGGGCATTGCCGTACTGCTGTTCGTGCTGGGGTTGAACTTGCTCGGCGATGGCCTGCGCCGTCGCCAGGAGCGCTCGACATGACGCTGCCGGTGCTGCAAATCGACGCACTCAATGTATCCATCGGCGACGTGCAAGTCATCAGGAATCTGTCGCTCAATGTTGCGGCCGGCGAGATTCTGGGCTTGGTGGGTGCCTCGGGATCCGGAAAATCGATGACGGCACTGGCGATCGTGCAGTTGTTGCCGCAGTACGCACGCTTGAGCGGCACGGTACGCCTGCGCGGTGAGACGCTGACAGGCAAAAGCGAGTCACAATTGCGGAGCATCCGCGGCCGTGACATCGGCATGGTGTTTCAAGAGCCCATGACGGCGTTGAATCCACTGATGCGCGTCGGCGATCAAGTGGCGGAGACAGTGCTGCTGCATCGCTCGGTGTCCGGCGCAGAGGCGAAGCGCATGGCGCGCCAGACCCTTGCTTTGGTCGGCCTGCCTGACGAGCCGGATCGCTTGCCTTACGAACTTTCCGGCGGCCAGCGGCAGCGGGTGGCAATCGCCATGGCCGTCGTATTGGCGCCGCCGCTGCTCATTGCC
>JANYIY010000064.1 GCA_025358615.1 Gammaproteobacteria bacterium
TTCCGTTGATCGCAGTCGGTACGTCGGTTCGCCTCATCAACGAGCCTATCAAGGTGGCCTGGATCGACGGCGAGCTGTTTCTCGAAGCACACCCACCGGTCGATGCGCAGGGGCAGAGCTTCGAACCCAACATCGATCAATTTGCCGAGCGGCTGCGCGCTGCAGTGGGCGACACGACGGTTGCCATCCACTGGGATTACGCGCGGGAGGTGTTGGAGAAGGCGGACGGCGTGCTCGCCACCGTGGCGCTGGAAGCCGACGATCCGAATTTACCCGTACCGACGGCGGCGCCCGCAGCCCCGGCCGCGTCACCGCCGATTCCCGGCACAACGGCACCGCCGGCGACTGCACCCTCAGGCGCGGGACGCTGAGCGAGGATTAACCACTGCAGGCCGAGTCAGCGTGCACGCTCACCGAAGCCGCATTGCTGACCGTTGTTTCAGCGTGACCGCATTTTTTTGAAGCAGCATCGGTACTGGTCGCGGTCCACAATAGATTCGCTTCGCCATTGGCGTCTCCCACAAGCGAAATCGGCACCGAGGTAAATCCGTTGATGCGTGCATTCGTGAGTACGAGTTTTTTCGGGCTGGTATTCATGTCGTAGACGGTGACGAAAATATCCGATGTACCGTCATTGGTTATTTTCACCTCCACGCCTTCGCCGCCTTGAGCGATGCTCGCGAACAACCACGGAAGGCAGACTAAAATCAGCGCGGCCTCAATATGACGCAGCATGAGATGCTCCTCATTATTTACGCCTGACAAAGTAGTCGCGATTGGGAACTCTCGGCAGACGAAAATTCCGCATTTCTGTGTGGGAGCTCGCCTACGCTTCTCATTGATTGACGCGACTCTTCGCTTGCTTTACTGATACCTTCAGCGGCAGCGCAACGGCAACCAGCGGTGTTATGGCGACTCAGCAATCGATAGGCGACGCGACGCGCCCCGGACATCCGGGCCGTTGGGCTACCTTGAGCGCGTTGGGCGTGGTGTTCGGCGATCTTGGCACCAGTCCTCTGTATTGCTTGCAAACCGTGGTACAGGCCAGCGGCGGTCAGTTCAACTCGCACAGCGCGCTCGGCATTCTGTCGCTGATCGTCTGGACCTTGATCGTGGTGATTTCGATCAAGTACTGCGGGCTTGTGATGCGCGCCGACAACCATGGCGAGGGTGGAATTCTCGCCCTCATGTCGTTGATCGGCGCGAACGGCTTCAAGCCGGGATTCAAGCTTCTGACCGCCATGGGTTTGCTGGGTGCCGCGCTGATCTACGGCGATGGCGTCATCACGCCGGCCATTTCGGTCCTGAGCGCTCTCGAGGGAGTCAATGTGGTGACTGCCTCGTTCAGTCCCTTCATCATGCCGATTGCGGTCGTGATCTTGCTTTGTTTGTTTGCGGCACAGCGTTTCGGCACGGAGAAAATCGGCCGCGCCTTCGGTCCGATCATGCTGCTGTGGTTCGTGGTCATCGCAGTGCTCGGTGCGCTGTCGATCGCTCGTCATCCCGGCGTAGTCGCAGCGCTCGACCCACGCCATGCGGTGCGCTTCATGGTGCATTCGGGGAGCGCTGGATTCTTGGTATTAGGCGGGATATTTCTATGCATCACCGGTGGTGAAGCGCTGTATGCCGATATGGGCCATTTCGGTCGAGGACCGATCCGCTGCTCGTGGTACGGCGTGGTGCTGCCGTCGCTGCTATTGAGCTATGCCGGCCAGACGGCCTATCTCGTCGACGAGCGCAGCGTCGCCGGCAATCCTTTCTTTCAAATTGCCCCGTCCTGGTCGATCTATCCCTTGGTCGTACTCGCGACCATGGCTACCATCATCGCCAGCCAAGCGATTATCACCGGGTCGTTCTCCATGACCCGGCAGGCGATGCAGCTCGGCTGGCTTCCGGCCGTCGCGATCCGGCAGACGTCGGATCGACTCTATGGGCAGATTTATGTTCCGGCGGTCAATTGGCTGCTGATGATCGCAACCATCGCAACCACCATCGCTTTTGGCACCTCGGCGCGGCTGGCGGGCGCCTATGGCACGGCGGTGTCGACCACCATGCTGCTGACCACGGTGCTGCTGTTCCGAGCCATGCGCCAGGTATGGCGCTGGCCGCTTGCCGTGTCGATCGCGGTCGCCGGCTTTTTTCTGATCGTCGATGGTGGTTTCTTTGCGGCGAATCTATTGAAGATCGCTGACGGCGGCTGGCTGCCCTTGAGTTTCGCGGCGTTGTTGTTCGTGATCATGATTACGTGGCGGGCCGGCAGCGACGGTGTGCGCGCGACGCTGCAGCAGACACCGCAATCCGAGGAGCGTTTCCTAGCCAATCTCAAAAGCGGTGCCATTCCCCGGGTGGAGGGCACCACGGTATTCTTGACGCGCAGTACCCAGAAAGTGTCACGGCTTATCATGGATCACGTGCATTTTGCCGGAGTTCTGCCGCGAAATGCCATCGCTTTGAGCGTGATATTCGAAGACATTCCGCGTATTCAGGGGCAGCACTGCACGCTGGTCGACGATGTCGGCGAGGGACTCTGGCAGATAGAAGCGCACTTTGGATTTTTTGAAATCCCGGATTTACGCCGCGCGCTTCGCTACGCTCACGGTCTCGATGCGGCGGTTGATTTCGATAAGGCGCTGTTCGTCGGCACGCGCGATCTCATCGTGCGCAAGCCCAAAAGCACCACTTTGCGAGGGTGGCGGCTGGTGCTGTTTGCGTTTCTCTATCGCAACTCAGTGAAGGTGGTTGATCGCTTCAATCTGGCGCCCGAAAATGTGATCGAGATTGCCAGGCAAATTGAGATTTAGTTTCGAAGGCGTAGGAACACCGCTGAGTGTCGAGTCAGACGCGCGTTTAGATTCCAAATCCTAAATCAACGGCGGGAAGCAGGCGGCCCTGTGCGCTGCCGAAACCGATGCGGACGGCTCCCGCTTTCTCGCACCAGGCGCGCAAAACAACCAGATCCCCATCTTCGAGGAAAGTGCGGTATTCGTTCAAGCCGATTGGTATCGGTTG
>JANYIY010000073.1 GCA_025358615.1 Gammaproteobacteria bacterium
GCGCCACGCACAGCGCCAGCCGTTCCGGAGCAATGCCCTGGCGTAATAAGGCCAGGAGAGGATAGAGAATTCTGCGTCGCAGCCAGTCCTTCATGGAGACCTTCAACGATTCCGTGTCGAAAGAATGGCCGACGCGTCCTGGTCGGGTCGCAGCTTCAGGAGTTGCACCAGCACGTAGGCCGACATGGCCATATTGCCGAGGAGCATGATGGCGATGAACCAAGCGATCCTTACGCTGGTGCGCGCTTCCTTGAAGAACACCCAGACGTAGAAGGTCAGAAAACCGAAGTACGCGTCCATCAGGGTGGCGATGGTCCAATAGCGGTCGCGCCCTGATGTCAGCCCACCCCATTGCAGGACGGGCTGCTGCACGCTCGCCCATGCCGTGTAGATGAGCAGTGACAGCAGGATGCTGGAGAACAGGACTTTCAACGTGTTTTTTGTCGACATAGGGGTGCAATCCTGGCTTATTCGGTGACGATCGCCCATCGGATTCACTATGCTCCGATATATCGAAGTGGCTTAAGACAGCCTAAGCCGCTACAGTCGATCCAGGGAGAATTAAGCATGTCCAATGAAAGCGCGATTCGCCGCGATGTCGGTGCCATCGCCCTAATGTTCACGGGCTTAGGTTCCATTATCGGTTCGGGCTGGCTGTTCGGCGCCTGGCGCGCCGCCCAGCTCGCCGGGCCCGGTGCGATCTATTCCTGGATCATCGGTGCCGTGATCATACTGTTCGTGGCGTTTACCTATGCCGAGTTGGGGGCCATGTTTCCCGAGTCCGGCGGCGCGGTGCGGTATGGACATTATTCGCATGGCTCGCTGGTGGGGTTCGTCGCCGGGTGGGCCGCTTGGATCGCGATTGTCTCGGTGATTCCGGTGGAAGCCGAGGCATCGGTGCAATACATGAGCTCCTGGCCCTGGGAGTGGGCGCAGAAGTTGTATGTGCACGCCGCCAACGGGCAGGGCGAGCTGACGTTGCCCGGATTGTCCATTTCGGCCGTGCTGGTGGTGGTTTATTTCCTGCTCAATTTCTGGAGCGTCAAGGTCTTTGCCAACACCAACAGCGCCATCACTTTCTTCAAGCTGATTGTGCCGGCAGCCACTGCCGTGGCGCTGATGTGCACCGGCTTTCACTGGGAGAACTTCAGCGTCGGCATACACGGTGGCCGGCATGTCGGCAATCTCGCAGCGATTCTGACCGCTGTTGCGACCAGCGGCATCATTTTCAGCTACAACGGTTTCCAGAATCCTGTGAATCTCGCGGGTGAGGCGCGCAATCCCGGGCGCAGCGTGCCGTTTGCGATCTTCGGATCGATCGCGCTCTCCACGGTGGTGTACGTACTGCTGCAGGTGGCCTTTTTGGGTGCGGTGGCGCCGGATCATTTGCACGAGGGCTGGGCCGCGCTGGAGTACAGCTCGCCGTTCGCTCAGCTGGCGCTGGCGCTGAATCTAAACTGGCTCGCCCTGCTGTTGTACGCGGACGCCTTCGTCAGCCCGAGCGGCACCGGCACCACTTATACCGCTACCACCGCCCGCCAGATATACGCCATGGAGCGCAGCGGCACGGTGCCGGAGGTGCTCGGCCGCGTCCATCCGCGCTTCGGCATACCGCGGCCGGCCATGTGGTTCAACTTGGTCGTGTCCTTCATCTTTCTGTTCTTCTTCCGCGGCTGGGGCAAGCTTGCGGCGGTGATTTCGGTTGCCACCATCATCACCTACCTCGTGGTGCCGATCAGTGTCATGGTGCTCAGGCGCACCGCGCCGAATATGCATCGGCCGCTGCGCGTTCCCGGATTGAGCGTGCTCGCGCCCACCGCATTCGTACTCGCAACACTCATGCTGTTCTGGGCGCGCTGGCCGCATACCGGCGAGATCATGCTGTTGTTGATTCTGCCCATGCCCGTGTATCTGTACTACCAAGCCAAATCCGGCTGGCCTAATTTCGGGCGACAGTTGCGCGCCGCCTGGTGGTTGATCGCCTACCTGATGGTGATCACCGCATTGTCCTGGGCCGGCAGCAAGGAGTTCGAAGGACACGACTACATCGGCTACGGTTGGGATCAACTGTGCGTAGTGCTCGCCTCGCTGTTCTTCTATTTCTGGGGCCTGCGCAGCGGCTGGCGCACACCGGCGATCGAAGATGCGGAGCGTCGACACACGAGCGTCTAGGCCGAGGCAGCCTGCGTCAAACTTGACGTCGGCACCGGCGCAGTGCACTGGTTTTCCTAGCGGGCGCGGCGAAAGGTCAGATTCAGGCGCTGCGCGCCCAGCACCGCGTGATGGCCGTCCTTAAGCGGCAGCACGCCGTGGTAGTACAGGCGCGCTGGGCCACCCCAGGTCACGACGTCGCCATGTTGCAGCGGTATCCGTTGTTGCCGCCCATTGCGCGAATTGCCGCCGAACAAAAAGGTCGCCGGCAAACCGAGCGATACCGACACGATGGGCGCCCCGAAATCGCCTTCGTCTTTGTCCTGGTGCAGGGTAAGCCGAGCGCCGGGTTGGTAGCGATTGATCAGGCAGGCATCCGGTGTGAACCCTGGGAAACCGCCGGCCTGTGCCGCCGACTGCGCCAACTCGAGAAATATTGACGGCATCGGCGGCCAGGGGCGGCCGCTCAAGGGATCGCCGGGTTGGTAGCGGTAGCCGCTGCTGTCGCTCACCCACCCGACGGTGCCGCAATTGGTCATGGCCACCGACATGCGAAAACCACCCGGGGTAATCAGGTGGCGAAAGGGTGCGGCGACAGCGATATGTTCGATGGCCGCCAGCAAGGTACTGGCCTTGTCGAGCGCGTAACCGCGCAGCAGCCAGGCGCCCTCGACCAGTCGTGTGTGCCTAGTGTCGGCCGGCGCGTCGCCGAATAGATCGCCTGTGCTTGGAGCGTACATCTAGCCATTCAAAATGTGCGTGCTCACCGGCCAGGTCACGGGAGCGGGCTCCACGCCGAGCGGCGAGTCGTGATTGGGATTGAAGCTGCTCAACTGTGCCCGTAGCCAGGCGCCGAATCGTTGGTCGTCCGCGAGTCGTGCGTCATCGCTGCCGCGGGCATATTCCTGCAGGGCTTCTTCGTTGATCACGATGCGGATCATCCGGGATCGCTTGCTGGCACGGAACGCGTCCGCGGGCAGACGCCACGAGGCAAGAATCATCATGTCCTGACCGCCGCGCGGCGTCAGGATGCGCGAATCGTCCGGCACTTGCCGTTCTACGAGATCGCGAAAATGGCCGCTGTAGTCTTTCATCGAATCGTTTTGTTCGTTTTGATTCGCCTGTCCATATCGTACTTCAATCAAACCATCAAGTGCATTCACATCCTGGGAAATACCATACGGTCGCTTCGCCGGCACTACCGATGCGGCGGGCGCGGACGCGCACGGCGCGTGGGTTCGGCGGTGTACGGATCGTCGGGCCAGTAATGCTTCGGATAGCGGCCCTTCAAGTCTTTTTTTACTTCGTGGTATCCGCGCTCCCAAAAACTCACGAGATCGCGGGTGATTTGAACCGGACGCCGTGCAGGCGATAGCAGTTTCAACAGCAGCGGCACTCGGCCGGCGGCGACGCTCGGTGTCTGGCTCAAGCCGAACATTTCCTGCAAGCGCACCGACAAGGTGGGGGTGTCGCCGTCCAAGTAGTCGATTGGTATATTAGAGCCGCTCGGCACGGTGAAATGCGTCGGTGCCTCCCGCTCCAGGACGACGCCTTGGCCGTAGCTCAATCCAGATCGCAGGGCAGTGCTCAAGTCCAGCCGCGCAAAATGCGCGCGGCGGGTGAAGCCTGCGATCCATGGCGGCGCCCACTCATCGAGGGTCGCGGTCAGCGCCGCATCGCTCATGTCAGGCCAGGGTTGCGGCGCGGCGACGGCATGCGCCCGCATCAGCATTACGCGCGCCTGCCACTGCCGCAATTCAGGCGTCCATGGCAGACCCGCGGCCCCCAACTGCCGTAGACCGACCAGCGCCGCAGCCTGCAGCGCCCCGCTGTCGGGATTGCGCAGCTCGGCCGACTGTAACACCAGCGCGCCCAGACGGCGCTCACGCCGCGCGCGGATCGCCTGGTCTCGCGCATCCCAAAGAATCTCAGCCTGATCGAGAATTTGTGCGGAGAACCGTTCCTCCAGATCGGCAAGCCGCACGGGCGCGGCGAGAAAAATTCGCGCCTCGCGTTCCGCACCGTCCAATTCCGCGGCAACGATGTACTCGGCCTTGGACAACGCCTGCGGCTCGCCAAAGCGTGCGCCTCGACCATTGGCGAGCAAGTACCGCCCGCCGTCGCCGCGCGCCTGGCCAATACGATCGGGGTAAGCCCATGCCAGCAGAATTCCGGCGGCATCGTGCGGATCCGCCGAATCCGGCCGGCCATGCGCCAAGTCGCGCTGCCAATGGGCCGAGCTGCGCGCGGCCTGCGTCATGGCTCGCTGGTCCACGCTGATTCCCGGCGGGGGGTTGCGCACTTCGCCGCGCAGTACGGCCACTCTTAAGCGCACGTCCGCGTCGCGTGCGCCTAGCTCGGCACGCAGGATGTCGCGCTCGCTCAAAATGGCCGCGAGGTCACAGGCCAGTCGCGGCGCGCCGAATTCGTCAGCCCTGACGAGCATGTGCGCCAGCCGCGGATGCAGCCCGAGCTTCGCGAGCTTCCTTCCATGCGGCGTGACGCGTGCGGTGGAATCGATGGCTTCGAGCTGCTTTAGCAGGTCGCGCGCCTGCGCCAGCGGCGCCGCGGGCGGCGGATCGAGCCACGCCAGGCTGGCCGCGTCCACCGCACCCCAGCAGCTCAATTCCAGCGCCAGCGGGGCGAGGTCGGCATGCAGAATTTCCGGCGCCGTCTGCGGCGCCAGCGACGCCTGGGTACCCTCGGACCATAAGCGATAGCAGTGGCCGGCACTCAAACGGCCCGCACGCCCGCGGCGTTGATCGGCCGCCGCCTGCGACACTTTCGTGGTCACCAAGCGGCTCATGCCGGTGGCCGGATCGAACTCGGCATAACGGCGCAATCCCGAATCGACGACCAGGCGTATGCCTTCGATGGTCAGGCTGGTTTCCGCAATGCTGGTGGCGAGCACGACTTTGCGCTGACCCGCGCGTGCCGGAGACAGCGCCGCGTCTTGCGCAGCGCCTTCCAGTTCGCCGTACAGAGGCAGCACGATCACGCCCCGATCAAGGCCTGCTTCCTCAAGGGCTCGTTGCACGCGACGAATTTCCGCCGCGCCGGGCAAGAAGCACAGCACATCGCCGTCATGTTCGCGCAGGGCCGTGCGCACCACTTGTGCCGTTTGCTGTTCGAGAAAGATCTCCGGGCGCCGCGCCACGTACTGCGTCGTCACTTCGAAGCTGCGGCCGCGGGCTTCAACAATGGTTGCATCGCCGAGCAGCTTCGCGATGGGTTGCATGTCCAAGGTCGCTGACATCACCACGAGGCGCAAATCCTCGCGCAGGTTCTGCTGACTTTCGATGCACAGCGCCAAGCCCAGATCGGCATTCAGACTACGCTCGTGAAACTCATCGAAAATCACGCAGCCGATGCCGGTTAGGGCGGAGTCTTCTTGCAGCATGCGTGTCAGAATGCCCTCGGTAACCACTTCGATGCGCGTCTCGCGGCTGACCCGAGTCTCGAGCCGTGTGCGAAACCCGACGCTACGGCCGACCGGTTCACCCAGCAGAAACGCCATGCGGCCGGCGACGGCGCGGGCCGCGATCCGCCGCGGCTCAAGCATCAAGATCTTTTGCCCCTTGAGCCAGGGGCTGTCGAGCAAGAACAGCGGCACAATGGTGCTCTTACCGGCACCTGGCGGAGCCTCCAGCAGCACGCTGCGTCGACTGGCGAGCGCCTGTGCCAGCGCCGGCAGGGCCTCATTGATTGGTAAATCGGGTAGCGGCGGTAGGCTCACGGGTCGCTTAAGATAACCCATGGGCCGGCGTGCTGAGGCAGGGTCGCCGGCGGCGGTGCTCATGCTAAGATGCGCGCCGTCGGGCCTGTAGCTCAGTTGGTTAGA
>JANYIY010000082.1 GCA_025358615.1 Gammaproteobacteria bacterium
GTACCGCGCGCTGGCATTGTGCGCCGGCGATACCGGCCCTAGCAGCGCCACGCCCGATCCGTTCAAGGTGTGCACCAATTCAGGCTTGCCCGTCGCGGGGTTGCGCCAGCGCGCCTGCAAGCGGCGCGCCTGAAAGGATTCACAGTTGCTGCAGGAAGAGATCTCGCGGTAGCGCTGCTGCGAGGGCAGCCAGACTTCGAGATCGTAGGTCTTGGCGCTGCTAGGGCCGGTATCGCCGGCGCACAATGCCAGCGCGCGGTACGGCAACTGCAATGCCTGGAGCACTGCTTCGGCATGGCCGGTGAGTTCCTCGAGAGCCGCGTAGGAGTCCTCGGGACGCACGATGTGCACCAATTCCACTTTGTCGAATTGGTGCTGGCGAATCATGCCGCGAGTGTCTTTGCCGGCGGCACCCGCCTCGGAGCGAAAACAAGGTGAATGTGCGACGAACTTGAGCGGCAGACTGTCGGCTGCCAGGATCTGGTCACGCACCAGATTGGTCAGCGGTACCTCTGCGGTGGGAATCAAATAAAACCCCGGATCGCCGCGCACCGCGAACAGATCCTGCTCGAATTTAGGCAACTGTCCCGTGCCGAGGAGCGCCGTGCCGTGAACCAGGTAGGGCACGTAGGCCTCGCGGTAACCATGAGTGCCGGTGTGCAGATTGAGCATGAATTGCGCCAGGGCGCGATGCAGCCTGGCCAGCGCTCCCGTCATCACCACAAATCGGGCGCCTGAGATGCGCCCGGCGGCTTCGAAATCCATGCCGAGGCCCTCGCCGATGGCGACATGATCCCTGGGCGTGAAAGCGAATTGCCGTGGCACTCCGCAACGCCGCAGCTCGACATTTGCCGACTCGTCGCTGCCGTCGGGAACGCTGGAGTGCAAAATATTGGGTAATCCCAATTGCAGGTCGGACACCTGCGCCTGAATCTCTTCGAGCTGCTTCTCGATTCCCTGCAGCTGCTCGCCCAGGGTTTCGCTCGCCGCCAGCAAGCCGCTTGCGTCCAGGCCCTTCGACTTCGCCCGCCCCACGGCTTTGGCGTTGGCGTTGCGCTCGGCGCGCAGCCGATCGGCGTCGATCTGCACGGCTTTGCGCCGCTCTTCCAGCGCCGCAAAGGTGGCGACGTCCAGCACAAAGCCGCGCCGCGCCAGGGCGGCGGCAACGCCGGGTAAATCGCTGCGCAGCAGCTTCGGATCGAGCACAGGTGTTTCCTTCAGCAACCAAACATTTGAGTCATGTCCCGCCGGCGCCGCGCGCCTGCCGGTCGCGCTCGCGCCTTGCATTGAGCGCCTCGCCGATCTTGATCTCCAGGCCGCGCGGCACGGGAACATAGTATCGCCGATCCGGCATTTCATCCGGCAGGTAGCGTTCGCCGGCCGCATGGCCGCCCGGCTCGTCATGGGCGTATCGATAACCCTTGCCGTAGCCGATTTCATTCATCAAGCGCGTCGGGGCATTGCGCAGGTGCAGCGGGACTTCAAGTGAACCGAGATTCGTGGCATCCGCCGTGGCCGCCTGATAAGCCGAGTAGACGGCATTGCTCTTGGCGGCACAGGCCATGAAAACCACTGCCTGGGCGATGGCAAGTTCCCCTTCGGGACTGCCCAGCCTCTCGTACACCGCGCACGCTTCCAATGCCATGGTAAGCGCGCGCGGATCGGCGTTGCCAATGTCCTCGCTGGCCATGCGCAGCGCACGGCGTGCGATGTACATGGGATCGCAGCCGCCGGCCAACATCCGGCACAGCCAATACAGCGCGGCGTCCGGATCGCTGCCGCGCACCGATTTGTGCAACGCTGAAATCTGATCGTAGAAATTCTCGCCGCCCTTATCGAAGCGCACATAGGTGCTGCCGATCACGGCACGCATGGTGTCGGTGTCGAGGCGGCGACCTGCGGACGGCAGCGACCCCTCGTCTTGCACTGATCCCGCGTCCGGCGAACTCAAGTCCGCCGCGGTCTCCAATAGATTGAGCATGCGGCGCGCGTCGCCGTCGGCGGCGGCCAGCAACAGTTCGCGGGCAGCGGCGTCGATTTGCAGGTTCAACTCACCTAAACCGCGTTCGTGATCCGTCAATGCGCGATCCAGCAATTTTCCCAGATCGGCGGCGTCAATGGATTTCAACACATAGACACGCGCCCTGGAGAGGAGCGCATTGTTCACCTCGAAGGAGGGATTTTCCGTGGTCGCGCCGACGAAGATCAGCGTGCCGTCCTCGACATAGGGCAGGAAAGTGTCCTGCTGCGACTTGTTGAAGCGATGCACTTCATCGAGAAACAGCACGGTGTCGCGCGTGCCGCGTAAGCTGCGCGCCTGTTCCACCACCGCGCGGATATCCTTGATGCCGGCGAGCACTGCCGAGAGCGCGATGAATTCCGCCTTGGCGCCGTTGGCCACCAGGCGCGCCAACGTGGTTTTACCCGTGCCCGGCGGACCCCATAGAATCATCGAATGCGGGCGGCCCGACTCCAGCGCGCGGCGCAGCGGCGCGCCCACACCCAGCAAATGCGATTGTCCGACGTACTCATCGAGAGACTGGGGGCGCAGCCGGTCAGCCAGCGGTCGATACGTCCCGTCGCTCGTCATTTCAGGCGCTTCGCGCCGGGTTCAACGGGGTCGCGGCGACCCCGTCCGACATTACAAAGCCGATCGCCGCCCTCATTTGCCGCGTCCGATCACATCCACGCCTGGCGGGGGGACGAACGTAAAGAGGTCAGGCGCAAAGGCTGCGTTGCGCTTCGAGTTGGAAAAAGTCAGCTGGGTGACCTGATTGAGCTTGTCGGCGAGAAACATGGAGCGTAATTCACCGCGGTTGTCGAAGCCGATACGCACCAGCTGGAAATCCGTATCTGCGTGCTTCGGCACCAATTGAAACCACTGCAATCCATCGCTCGGCGGCCGCGCGGTAACGGTGAACTGCGTGCTCACCGACGCGCTGCCCGACAACAGGCTCGCCGGAGTGCTGGCGAGACTGGTATCCATGTCACGCACGTTGGCCTGCGACAAATCCTTGTCGTAGAACCATATTTCCTTGCCGTCCGCCAATATCAGCTGCTCGGAGGGTAGCGAATAATCCCAGCGAAATTTCCCGGGGCGCTGCAAGGACAGCCGGCCGGCGGCACTGCGCAACACATTGCCATGGCCATCATCGATGGTTTGCTTAAAATCGGCGGACCAACTGGCAAGCCCGTTCAGGTATTTTTCGACATCGGCAGCAGGCGACGCCTGCCCGGTTGCCGCGGCGGCCGTTGCCGCGAACAACAGC
>JANYIY010000205.1 GCA_025358615.1 Gammaproteobacteria bacterium
GGCCCGCACCACTCGGCCCAATAGTCCACGAGAACCGGAGTCGTCGACTCAAGGACCTCGCTGTTAAAGGTGGTGTCGGTGACATGTTTAATCTTGTTGCTCATGGATCTTCCTGCGGGTGGTACTGAATGGATAGCGCCGGTTTATAGTATTGTTCGCAATTAGCGTCTTAAAGGGGTATTTTTGAAATCAATATTCAGAAATACGAACAATCCCCATGAACAAGCTATTGGCCATGCAAGTATTCGCGCGGGTGGTGGAGACCGGGGCGCTGACCCGTGCGGCCGATAGCTTGCAGATGCCGAAGGCCACGGCAACTACGCTGATCCAGCAGCTGGAAGCCGAACTCGGCGTAAGACTGCTCAACCGGACGACCCGCAGCGTCAGCGTGACCACCGACGGCGCGGCCTACTATCCGCGTTGCGTCGCCATCCTGGCAGAGGTTCGCGAGACCGAGGAGTCGCTGGCGCATCGGCAAGCCACGCCCCAAGGTCGCTTGCGGGTTGAAGTACCGACGCTGATGGCGCGCTTGGTCATTGTGCCCGCGCTGCCGAGTTTTTTTGCGCGCTATCCGGCGATCGAACTGCAGTTGGGATGCAGCGAGCGCCGCGCGGACCTGATCGAAGAGGGCATCGATTGCGCAGTGTGGAGCGGTGAGCTCGAAGATTCCTCGCTGATTGCGCGCCGCGTGGGCCTGCTGTATTTCGGCACCTGTGCCGCCGCATCCTACCTGGCCGCGCATGGCCAGCCGGGTCATCCGGATGAGCTGAAGACGCACCGCTGCATCAATCATTTCTCGCCGCGCACCGGCAAGATTTTCGATTGGGTGTTCGCCAAAAATGGCGCGCGCATTCAGTCGACGCTGCGTGGCCACATCGCCCTCGACGACGAGAACAGCTACGTAGCGGCGGCGGAAGCGGGCTTAGGGGTTGCGCAGATTCCAGCCTTCGTGCTCAAGGAGGCGATGGAACGCGGCAGCCTGGAATTGGTGCTGGGCGACTGGTTCCCCGAGCCCGCGCCGCTCCATGTGGTGTATCCCGAGAACAGACATTTATCGAGCAAGACGCGCGTGTTCGTCGATTGGGTGGCGGAACTGTTCAGCGAGCATGACGGCATTCAACTGCGTTCAAGTCTGCGCGGCCGCACTTGAACTAGATCCCGAGCGGCAGCGCGGTCGACTCCTTGATGACGGTGACCGCGACCGATGAGTTCACCGAACGAACGCAGGGAATGCGCGACAGGTAATCGAGGTAAAAGGCTTCGTAAGCCTTGATGTTCTTGGTGATGATCTTCAATAGAAAATCCCATTCGCCCGTCAGCGTGTAGCACTCGAGCACTTCGGCGCGATCGCGGATGGCCGCTTCGAATTCCGCGAGCGCGTCGCGTCCGGTGGTGGCGAGCTTGACGTGCGCGAAAATGGTCACATCGAGCCCAAGCGCATTGCGATCCAGCAGCGCGACCCGCGCCTTGATGACGCCGTTCTGCTCAAGTTGTTGAATACGCCGCCAACAGGTGGTGGTGGACAGCTTGGTTTGTGCAGCCACCTCCGCGACTGACAGTGCGCCCTGTCGCTGTAGAATATCGAGCAGGCGCAGATCCAAACGATCAATACTTGCGTGGGATGCTTCTTTCATTATCGATGATATTTAGGAATGAACATACCGAATTATCCGGTGCCCACCGAATGAATGCAACATCCGCGGGCGGAGGGACTAAATTGTGCGGATGAAAAAGCACTCTCATTTGCACTTGCCCAGCGCGCCAGCCCGGCCGGGTGAGGCTCCGGATTTCAGTTATGTGGCGCTGTCGCCGGCGGGCGCCGTGGCGCGCCCCGACATCAACGCGCGCGCCCGCGATATCGGGTCGCTGTCGGTGGAATTGGTGCGCGTACTCGACGACGCCGGCGAGGCGGTGGGCCCATGGCATCCGCATCTGGATCCGGCAGAACTACAGATCGGGCTGCGGCACATGTTGCTGACGCGCTTGTATGACGAGCGAATGCAGCGCAATCAACGCGCCGGCAAGATTTCATTTTACATTCGGTCCCTCGGAGAGGAGGCGGTGTCGGTGGCGCAGTGCATGGCGCTGCGCCCCGGCGACATGCTGTTCCCTTCGTACCGCAATCAGGGGCTGCATATTGCGCGCGGCATTCCGCTCCTCGATCTCATGTGCCAACTCCTGTCCAACACCCGGGACATGTGCAAGGGCCGCCAGCTGCCGGTGATGTACCACTCGAAGGCCGGCAATATTTTTTCCATATCCGGCAACTTGGCGACGCAGTTCCCACAGGCGGTAGGCTGGGCAATGGCGGCGGCGATCAAGGGCGAAGATCACTTGGCGGCGAGTTGGATCGGCGAGGGCAGCAGTGCCGAGGCCGATTTTCATCACGCGCTGTTATTCGCCTCGGTGTATCAGGCACCGGTCATTCTCAATGTGGTGAACAATCAGTGGGCGATCTCCACTTTCCAGGGCTACGCCGGCGGCGAGCAGCGCTCGTTCGCGGCGCGTGGTCCGGGTTATGGCATCGCTGGGATTCGAGTCGACGGCAACGATTTTCTGGCGGTCTATGCGGTGACGCAGTGGGCGGCGGAGCGGGCGCGCACCGCCGCCGGCCCGACGTTAATAGAATTGGTGACGTACCGTGGTGCCGCACATTCCACCAGCGACGATCCGGCCCGTTATCGGGCCAAGGATGATCACGAACACTGGCCGTTGGGCGATCCCATTCAGAGGCTCAAACAGCATTTGATTAAACTCGGGGAATGGTCGGAGGCGCGTCATCAAGCGCTGACGACCGAACTCGAGGCGCTGGTCATCTCGAGCTGGAAGGAAGCAAGCACCTTCGGCACGATGACCGAAGGTCCAAAACTCAATGCGGATTTGATGTTCGAGGACGTGTTCAAGGAGATGCCCAAAAACCTGCGAAAGCAGCGGGAACTGATGCGCGCGGAAACCAGCCGGCCCGGCGCACCCCGCGCCGGCGGGAAGTGAGCCATGGCCAACATGAACATGATTCAGGCCTTGAATTCCGCCATGGACATCATGCTCAAGAAGCATCCGTCGGTGGTGATCATGGGCGAGGACATCGGCTATTTCGGCGGTGTGTTCCGTGCCACCGAGGGGTTGCAGCGCAAATACGGTGAGCATCGCGTGCTCGACACGCCGATCGCCGAGGGCGGCATCATTGCAACCGCCATCGGCATGAGCGTCAACGGACTGCGGCCCGTGGCCGAGATTCAATTCGCGGATTACATCTATCCGGGATTCGATCAAATCTGCAGCGAATTGGCACGCATCCGCTATCGCACCGCCGGCGATTTCTGCGCGCCCGTGACCATTCGCACCCCCTGTGGCGGCGGCATCCGCGGCGGCCAGACCCATTCGCAAAGTCCGGAAGGGATTTTCACCCATGTCAGCGGCATCAAGGTGGTCATGCCGTCGAATCCGTACGATGCCAAGGGCTTATTGATCACTGCCATCGAGGACGACGATCCGGTGGTGTTCTTCGAGCCGAAACGCTTGTACAACGGACCGTTCGATGGGGATCCCACCAAGCCGGCGGTGCCGTGGAATGCGCACCCCAAGGGCCAAGTGGACGAAGGCTATTACACCGTGCCACTGGGCAAGGCCGACATCGTGCGCACTGGTTCTGAGGTCACCATCATCACTTACGGCACCATGGTGTTCGTTGCGGCGGCGGCGGCGGCGGCGATGAACTTGGATGCCGAGATCATTGACTTGCGATCCTTGGTGCCCTTGGACGTCGATACCATTTGCACCTCGGTACGTAAGACCGGCCGCTGTGTGGTGGCGCATGAGGCCACGCGCTTCTCGGGATTCGGCGCCGAACTACTGTCCATCGTGCAAGAAGAATGTTTCTGGGATTTGGAGGCTCCCATTCAGCGAGTCACGGGTTGGGACACGCCCTACCCGCATGCTTTCGAGTGGGAATACTTTCCCGGCCAGGCGCGCGTGTCGATGGCGCTCAAAACCGTCATGGAGCCCGCATGAGCCAGTATGTATTCAAGATGCCTGACTTGGGCGAAGGCACGGTGGATGCGGAAATCGTCGCCTGGCATACCAAGCCGGGTGATGTAGTCAGTGAAGATCAGCTCATCGTCGAAGTGATGACCGACAAGGCGGCAGTGGAAGTGCCTGCGCCTGTGAGCGGCCGCGTCGTTTCGATTACGGGAACGCCGGGCGACAAGGTGGCCGTGGGGTCGCCGCTGATCGTATTCGAAGTAGGCGAGGTGTCGGCCGTTGGCGGGGCGGCCCATGCCGCCTCAGCAGCTGCGGCTGCTCCGGCTGCCGTCGTTGCGGCGGCAGTGCCTGGGCCGGACGCGCCTGTGCCGGCCGCTCGTTCGGGCAGAGTGATGGCGTCGCCCGCCAATCGGCGCCGGGCGCGTGAAGCCGGCATCGATTTATCCACGGTGGCGGGGTCCGGCCCCGGTGGGCGCATCGTACGCGGCGATCTCGAGTCCGCGGAGGGGCACTCATTGCCGCCCAACGGTTCGAAGATTACCGCAGAGCGCTCGGCAGAGACCGGCGCAAACATTGCCGGGGCGGCCCATGCCGGGGCGCCCCATGCCGGAGGCTCCCCAGAAACGTTGGAGATCAAGGTGATCGGGGTGCGACGCTTGATCGCTGAACGCATGAGCGAGGCCAAGCGCAATATTCCGCACTTCGCCTATGTGGAAGAAGTGGATGTGACCGAACTCGAGGCGTTGCGGCAGCACTTGAATGTTTCGCGCGCCGCGGACGCGGCGAGCATGAGTTATCTGCCTTTGGTGGTTATGGCGCTCGCGCGAGTATTGGAGTCTTTTCCGCAGTGCAATGTGCTATACGATGCGGCGCGCGGGGTACTGGTGCGACATCGTGACGTGCACGTGGGCATTGCCACGCAGACGCCGGACGGGCTCAAAGTTCCTGTACTGCGCAATGCCCAATCCTTGAGTCTGTGGGAGGTCGCGGCCGAGATTCGGCGTCTCGCCGTGCGCGCACGCGGCAACAAGGCCACTCGGGAGGAGCTGGTCGGGTCGACCATTACGGTGACCAGTCTTGGCAAACTCGGCGGCATCGCCTCGACGCCCATCATCAACGCGCCGGAAGTGGCCATCATTGGACTAAACAAAGCGGTCGAGCGGCCGGTCGTGCACCACGGTGCGGTGGTTGTGCGGCGAATCATGAATTTGTCGTCCTCATTCGATCATCGCTTCGTAGACGGTTATGATGCTGCTGCGATGATTCAGGCGCTGAAGGAGCTGCTCGAACATCCGGCGACGATTTTTATACCCAAGGTGAAATCCAAATGACTGCCCAGCCCCAACGACCCGCATTCGGCACGTTGCTGACCTCGCACATGGCCGTGGCCACTTTTCAGGATGGCCGCTGGAGTCCGAGCGAGCTCAAGCCGGTGGCACCGATTGAATTGAGCCCCGCCGCGCACGTGCTGCACTACGCCAGCACCTGCTTCGAAGGCTTCAAGGCGTTCCGTCGTGCCGACGGTTCCGTATACATTTTTCGCATGGATAAGCACATCGAACGCATGCGGCAGAGCGCACGGCAATTGGTGCTGCCCGAACCGGATGCGGCACAGCTCGCCGACATGGTGCGCGCCGTGATCAACCGCTGCCGCGACGCGGTGCCTGAGGCTCCGGGTGCCCTGTATCTGCGGCCCATTCTGTTTGGCACGACCGCGAACATCGGTGCGGCCGCGACACCCACGGTGGATGCCTCGCTGCTGGTGCTTGCGAGCCCGGTGTGGGATTATTTTGCCGGCGGCGCGAAACCGTTGCGCATTCTGGTCGACGACGAAAATACCCGTTCGGCGGCGCAGATGGGCATGGTCAAGACCGGCGGAAACTATGCCGCCGCACTGGGGCCCACCCTGCGTGCGCGGGCCAAGTATCAGATCGATCAGGTTTTGTTCTGCCCGGGTGGCCAGGTGCAGGAGACCGGTGCCTCGAATTTCGTGCTGATCCGGGACGGTGAGTTGCTGACCCGTAGCCTCGATACGAGTTTTCTGCATGGCGTCACGCGAGATTCGCTGCTGACGCTGGCGCGCGATCTGGGGTACAAGGTGTCGGAGCGCCACTTCGATGTCGCGGAGATGCTCGAGTGGGTCAAAACCGGTGAAGCGGCGCTGTCGGGCACTGCGGCGGTGCTCGCCGGGGTGGGCACATTGATCTATCGCGGCGCCGAGCATCGTGTCGCAGGCGGCGACGTCGGGTCGCTGACGCGCGCACTCCGCGCGCAGCTGGTGGCGATTCAGCAGGGTGAAACAGCCGATCGGCATGGATGGCTGCAGCCCGTCTAAGACGGGCGCTCAAGGCCAGGACGCGAGGCGGCTCAGTACTCCTCGCGGTCCTCTTCGTCGTCTAGGTCCTCGTCGTCGTCATCTTCGTCGTCTTCGTCCTCGTCCCAATCCTCATCGTCATCATCATCTTCCTCGGCATCTTTCTCCGCTTTGGAGCCTGACCAGCCCTCCGGCTCCTCAGTCAGTTCCAGATCGAGTTCCGCCCAGCCGTCGACGTCGAATTCTTCGATATCACCGTCGAGATGTTGAATCTCAACGGTTTCCTTATCCTCATCCACCTTGAGCACCTGGAATGTTTCCTCATTCTCCAAGTCCTCATACCACTGCCCGACGGTCGGTTCGTACTCTCTGCCCACGGTTCGTCCTTCTTTAGACTGCTGCTGCTTTAGGTCAGGCGAATATTAGGGGAGGCCCCTTGCCCAAGTAAATGGCAATATTGATCTCATGACCACCGCAGACCGCAAAGCCACCGCTCGCCGCCTGACTGAGGCCAAGCGCATTGTCGTGAAAGTCGGCTCGACGTTGTTGGTGGATGCCGACAAGGGGCGCCTGAATCGCGCCTGGCTCGAGAGCTTTACTGCGGATGTGGCCGCTTTTCGCAAGCGCGGCCAAGAGCTCATCGTGGTGTCCTCGGGCGCCATCGCCTTGGGCAGGCGCCACCTGGGCTTGAACGCCGGCAAGCTCAGGCTGGAAGAGAGCCAAGCCGCGGCGGCAGTAGGGCAGATTCGTCTGGCGCATGCCTACAAGGAACTGCTTGACGCGCACGAAATCACAGTGGCGCAGATTTTATTGACGCTGGGCGACACCGAACAGCGGCGCCGCTATTTGAATGCGCGCGGTACCTTGAACACGCTGTTGGCGCTCGGCGCCGTGCCGGTGATCAACGAGAACGATACCGTGGCGACGGCGGAGATCCGCTACGGCGACAACGACCGGCTGGCGGCGCGCGTGGCGCAAATGGTGGGCGCGGATTGTCTGATCCTGCTGTCGGATATCGATGGCCTGTACACCGCTGATCCCAATGAAGATCCGGAAGCGGAGTTCATCGCACGAGTGCTCGAGATCACGCCCGCCATCGAAGCCATGGCCGGCGGGTCGGCGAGCGGCATGGGCTCCGGCGGTATGCAGACTAAAATCGCCGCGGCGAAGATTGCGGTGGGTGCCGGGTGTCACTTGTGCATCGCCAAGGGGGCTTTCCAGCATCCCTTGCAGCGCATCGAGGACGGGGCGCGCTGCACCTGGTTCGTGCCCTCCTCGACGCCGCTGGCGACGCGCAAGCAGTGGATTGCCGGCACCTTGAGGCCGGCGGGCGCGATCGTGGTCGACGACGGCGCGGTGCGCGCGCTGATGAGCGGCAAGAGTCTGCTGCCGGCGGGCGTGACTCGAGCGGTGGGACGCTTCGACCGAGGCGATACCGTGAGCATCATCGGCCCCGACGGATCGGAAGTGGCGCGCGGTATTTGCGCCTACTCGGATGGCGATGCGGCGCGCATCATCGGCCGCAAATCCGCCGAGATCGAAACGGTGCTGGGGTTTCGCGGGCGCGATGAAATCGTGCACCGGGATGACTTGGTATTAATCAAGGCGCATGTGATCGGCGCCCTATGACAGCTAAGACGGTGGCGGAACTGATGCGCGGCCTGGGACGGGCGGCGCGCGCGGCGGCGCTGCTGTTGGAGCTTGCGCCCACCGAACAGAAGAATCGTGCACTGCGTGCCGCCGCAGCGGCGCTGCGCGCGGCAGGCCCGAGGATACTGGCGGCCAATGACGAGGACATGCGCGAGGCCGCGCGGCGGGAAACGTCCGGCGCTTTGCTGGATCGTCTGCGACTCGATGCTGCGCGCATCGAGGCCATGGCGCGGGGCGTCGAAGACATCGAGCGGCTTGCCGATCCGATCGGCAAGCCGCTGGCGCAATGGTCGCGGCCGAACGGCCTCGCCATCGAACGCGTCTGCGTGCCCTTGGGAGTGATCGGCATTATTTACGAGAGCCGTCCCAACGTCACTGCGGATGCCGGCGCACTATGTCTGAAATCGGGCAACGCCGTGATCCTGCGCGGCGGCTCGGAGAGCGCGAAGTCGAGCGCGGCGATTCACGCCTGTCTGGAGCAGGGCCTTGAAGCCGCGGGCTTACCGCGAACCTGCATTCAACTGGTGCCCACCACGGATCGGGCCGCCGTCGGCCATATGCTGGCCGACATGGTGGACAGCATCGATGTGCTGGTGCCGCGCGGCGGCAAAAGTCTGATTGCGCGCGTGCAGCAGGAGGCGCGCGTGCCGGTGATCGGGCATTTGGAAGGAGTCTGCCACGTGTACGTCGATCGCGGCGCCAATCTTGGGATGGCACAGAGCATCGTGCTCAACGCCAAAATGCGGCGTACCGGAGTTTGCGGTTCCGCTGAGACCTTGCTGGTCGATCGCGCCTGCGCCGCGACACATCTGGCGCCGCTGATAAAAGCCCTGCTCGACGCAGGCTGCGAAGTGCGCGGCGATCAGCCAAGCGTACGGGCCGATGCCCGCGTGAAACCGGCCGCCGAAACGGATTGGTACACCGAGTACCTGGATGCCATCATCGCGGTGCGTGTGGTCAAGGACGTCGATGCGGCGATTGCGCACATTCGGCAATACGGTTCGCAGCACACGGAATGCATCGTGACGGATGACGCCGTCGCGGCCGAACGTTTCCTGGCACGAGTGGACAGCGCCATCGTGCTGCACAACGCGTCGACTCAATTTGCCGATGGCGGCGAATTCGGCATGGGCGCAGAGATCGGCATCAGCACGGACAAGTTTCACGCCCGCGGACCCGTCGGCGTCGAACAACTGACCAGCTACAAATACGTGGTACGCGGCAGCGGGCAGATTCGGCCGTAGTGCCGCGGCCGGAGGGGGCGTCTCAGAGCATTTCCACCCAGGTGCGGCTCAGGCGGGTCGCGCAGGTGATGATGCCCACCATACTGTAGGTCTGCGGGAAGTTGCCCCATTGTTCGCCGCTGAGCGGATCAATATCCTCGGACAACAGCCCTGCGCTGTTGCGTCTCAGCAGGAGCTTTTGGAAAATGGCGCGGGCCTCGTCCATGCGTCCGACGGCTGCCAGCGCATTGACGTACCAGAATGAACACATGGTGAAGGTGTTGGCGGGAACACCGAAGTCATCGGCGTGCACGTAGCGATATACCAGGTCGCCGCGCACGAGCTCACGCTCGATGGCATTGACCGTGGAAACGAAACGCGAATCACTCGCCTCGATGAAGCCAAAGTCGGGGAGCAGCAGCGAGGTGGCGTCCAGGTCCTCGCCGCCGAAAGCACCGGTAAATGCCTGCTTGGTTTCGCTCCACGCGCGCGCCAGAATTTCCTCGCGCATGGCATTGGCGCTGCTGCGCCAGAAGCCGGCTCGATCGGCGATCCCCAACTGCGCGGCGATTCGCCCCAGCCGATCGCAGGCAGCCCAGCACATCACCGATGAAAAGGTGTGCACCTGCTCGATGCCACGGAATTCCCAGGGGCCTGCGTCCGGAACTGAAAACATCTTCATCGCGCGCTCGCCCAGCACTTCGGCACGCGCGAACACCGCCGCGTCGCCGGGATTCGACAGGCGCTGATCGAAGAACAACTGACGTGCGGCGAGCACCACGGCGCCGTACACGTCGCACTGCACCTGCTCGTAGGCTAAGTTGCCGACGCGTACCGGTCCCATGCCGCGATAGCCGTCCAAGGATTCGACGATGCGTTCATGGATTTTCGATTCACCGGTAATGCTGTAGAGCGGCTGCAGATCGCCGCCCGGGTGGCGCGCGACGATGTTGTCGATATAGCGCAGGTAGCCTTCCATGGTGTTGGTGGCGCCCAGATGGTTGAGCGCGAGAATGACGAAGAAGCTGTCGCGCAGCCAGCAAAATCGATAGTCCCAATTACGCACGCTGCCGGCCATTTCCGGAATGGAGGTGGTAAGCGCCGCCAACAGCGCGCCCGTATCCTCGTAGGTGCATAGCTTCAAGGTGATGGCGGCGCGAATCACGGCCTCCTGCCAGTCGAAGGGCACCGCCAGGCCGCGAATCCATTCGTGCCAGTAATTGCGGGTCTCATCCAGCCAGGAACGCGCCAGGGTCAGCGGCGTCTCCTCGATGGTCTCGTCCACCGAGAGGATGAAGGCGAGCGGCCGGTCGAGCACGAAGGCGCTTTCGTCCAGCAGCGGCGACAGCGAGCTGTTGGTGGTGACGCGGAAATTCAGAGAAGGCGACAGGAAGCGAATGTGATGACTGCCGGCGACGCGCTGCGGTTCGTCGGCACCATATTCGCAACGCGGCCGTAGCCGCACTGTAACGATGGGGCGGCCGTGTACGGGTTCCAACAGGCGCACGATGGCCATGGGCCGGAAATTGCGGCCGCGCGAGCGGAAGCGCGGACAGAAATCGGTGATCTTGACCGCACTGCCGTGCACGTCCGTCAGCGTTGTCTCCACGATGGCGGTGTTGCGCGCATAGTTGCGCGTGGCGCTCGCCATGTCGCGAAGATCGACCGCGAACACGCCGCTGACCGATTCACCGCCGTCGCGCCGCAGCAGCGCGCAAAACACCGGATCGGCATCCGGCTTTGGCAGACAGGCCCAGACGACGCGGCCGAGGTTGTCGACCAACGCGGCTACCTGGCAATTGCCGATGACGGCGAGATCCAAGCTGGCGGGAGTATTCATGCGCGGTGCGAATCATGCAGTGCGGCGATTCCCTGCAGCCACGTGTGGACCGCGCCGGCGTTCTCGAGGCGATACTGGCCGTGCACGCGGTTGCCCACCGCGATTGACATGCCGCCCTGATCCTCGACCATGCGAAAGCCGTCCTGATCGGTGAGATCGTCGCCCAAGAACACAGGCTTTCTGCCCGCGAACGGGGCTTCCATCATGAACGCCTTGATGGCACTGGCTTTGGTGAATCCGCGCGGCTTTATCTCCAGCACCATACTGCCCTCTTGAATGTGATAGTTGCTGCCCAGCGGCTTGGCGATGGCGGCCAGCGATTGGCGCAATGCCGCTTCCGATTGCGGCGCCATTCTAAAGTGCACGGCAATGGTTCGGCCCTTATCCTCGACAGACGTTCCCGGATGTTCCTGCAGCAGCGCGTTCACCGCCGTCCGCGCGTGATTCAACTGGGCGTCCACGAAACTCGCCCCATGCATATCCCCGGAGGACTTGCGACGTTCAACGCCGTGCAGTCCCGCCGCCGGCAAACGCAACGGATCAAACAGTGCATCGAGATAATCAATACTACGACCGCTCACCAGTGCCACGGCGCCTCCCAGGCGCTCGCTGACCTGCCCCAACAAGGTCTTGAGCGCAGGTTCCGCAAATGTCTCGAGTGGCGAGTCGGTCAACTCGATCAAAGTGCCGTCGACATCCAGAAACAAGCACCATTGAAGCGAAGCGGAAGGCAGGTTCGGCATCAACGTAGCGTACAGCATCATTACGGCATATGGCTCACACAGACCCAGAGACAATGTAATTTTTACATGATGATCCTCGTCGAAAATCGACACTGAGAAGGTGAATTTCGGTATTTTGTGACCGATGTTTCGCTCCATCATGTTGCGCTTCGTGCTGCCCGTGGCGTTCGCATCCTGCGTGGTCGCGTATTTCGGCTTGCCCTACATCGAGCGGCTGCTCGCCGAGTGGTTCCGCTCGGATGTGGAATTGCGGGCACAGCTCGTCATGCATTCCATGGAAGAGCCGATCACGGATCTGGTCGAGAAAGGCAATGAGTCGCGACTACGTGCCTATTTGGCGAAAATCACCGCCGACGAGCGCCTGCTGGCAATATTGGTGTGCCGCGAGGACGGATCGGCGATCTTCAAGACCGAGCGCGCCCCTGCTGCCATATCCTGCGCCGCCGCCGGCAATGCAAAAGCCCCTGCCACCAGCATCATGCAGCTGCCGTCCGGGTCCGTGCAGATTTCGCGCTTTGACTTCGATGATGCGGCGCCGGTGCCGTTTCGCGTATTGATGCTGCATGACTTGAGTTTCGTCGACCG
>JANYIY010000401.1 GCA_025358615.1 Gammaproteobacteria bacterium
CGCGGTTCGATGAACTGCAGAAAACCTATGGGCACTACCCGGTATGCATCGCCAAGACCCAGTACTCTTTCTCCACCGATCCGGGCCTGCGCGGGGCGCCGAGCGGGCATATGGTCAACATCCGCGAAGTGCGGCTCGCCGCCGGCGCGGAGTTCATCGTGGTGGTGTGCGGCGACGTCATGACCATGCCCGGACTACCGAAGGTGCCGTCCGCGGACAAGATCGACATTGACGCGCAAGGCCGCGTGGTGGGCCTCTTCTAGCCGCCTAGAACGGCGCCCACGGAAAGCCCCGCCTCGGCGCATAGCTGAAGCGCAGGCAGTTTCTTGCCGCCGTCGTAACGCAGTTTGGAGACTTCGATCTGTCCTCCCTGGACTGTGACGAAAATACCCTGCTCGCCGATGGCCGTGACGGCGCCGATCGCGCCTTTGACCTGTCCGAAAGTGCGCGTCGGATGCTTGCGCGCGGCGTGAACCTGCAGTTTCTTGCCCCTGAACGTGGTCCACGCGCCGGGTGCCGGGTCGCACCCGCGAATCAGGTTGTAGACCATATCAATGTGGTTATGCCAGTTGACTCGCGCTTCGGGCTCGCGACACCAACCCTCGTAGCTCGCTTTCGACTCGTCCTGGGTTCTGGCGATTCCGCCGCCGTTCACGACCAGGTCCGCCGCTTCCTGCAGGGCCGCAATTCCCATCGGAAATAGACGCTCGAAATACACGCTGCCGAGCGTGTCGTCAGGCCCGATGGGAGTTTCCTTCTGCAGAAGGATCGGGCCCTCGTCGAGACCATCGTTTGGCCGAAAGATGGTGAGCCCGGTCCGCGTGTCGCCACGGATAATGGGCCAATTGATGGAGCTCGGACCCCGATATTGAGGCAGCAGCGATGGGTGGTACTGAATCATGCCGTTGCGCGGAATCTTGACGAAGTTTTGCGGCGCGAATTGCAACACGTAGGCCATGACACCCAGATCCGTGTCGAGGGAGCGCAAGGTCTGATGCGCTTCCTCGGCCTTCAGCGACCCGAACTGATGGACCGGAACCCCGTGCTGTTGCGCCGCCAGCCGCAGCGAATCGGCGGCGGCGCCCGGCTTTTCCGGGGCGCAGAACACCGCGGCGACCGTATCGCGCCGCGCCAGAAACGCCTCGAGAACCGCCTTGCCGAAGTCGCTCTGCCCCACGATGGCAATTCGCATTGCTGCCTCCCCGTCCAATTTGCTGATGATATCTCATATATCATCAATCCGAATCCCAAGGTAGAATCAAATTAAAAGGGTGCGCGAGTTACCCTGAGAACTGATGATCACGAGATCCGCGTATTCAAAGGAGTCCCCATGGCAGGTCGCAATTTTCTGTTCGTTCCCGGGCCCACCAACGTCCCTGACCGGGTGTTGCGTGCCATGACGGTCGCGATGGAGGATCACCGCTCCCCCATCTTTCCGGAATTATCGCGCGCTTGTTTGAACGGGCTGAAGCCCGTGTTCAAGACGGCCACTGCCAGTCCCATCATCTTTCCGTCTTCCGGCACGGGATGCTGGGAAGCGGCGCTCACCAACTGCCTGAATCCGGGCGACAAGGTCTTGGCGTCGCGCTTTGGGCAGTTCAGCCATCTCTGGATCGACATGTGCACGCGGCTGGGCTTCGACGTGGAGATTCTCGACACCCCCTGGGGCGAAGGCGCTCCGGTCGAGCGCTACTTGGCCTCGCTCAGCGCAGATAAGCAGCACAAGATCAAGGCCGTCCTGGTGTGTCAGAACGAGACTGCCACCGGGGTCACCAGCGACGTTGCGGCCATACGGCAGGCCATGGATAGCGTGCAGCACCCGGCGCTTCTGTTCGTCGACGCGGTGAGCGCGCTCGCGAGCATCGACTTCCGGATGGATGAATGGGCCGTCGATGTCTGCGTCAGCGGCTCGCAGAAGGGCTTGATGCTGCCCGCGGGCATGGGTCTGACCTGCGTCAGCCAAAAGGCGCTCGCAGCGGCCAAGAGCGCAACTTCGCGGCGCTGCTATTTCGATTACGGCGACATGGTGACCGCCAACGCGTCGGGCTATTTCCCCTACACACCCTCGATTCCCATGTTGTACGGCCTGCGCGAATCCCTGGCCATGCTGGCGGAGGAAGGGCTCGACAATGTCTTCCACCGTCATAGCTATCTCGCCGGCGGCGTGCGAGCCGCGGTCTTCGACGGTTGGCGGCTCAAGCTGTGCGCAAACGCTGCGAAATGGCACTCCGATACCGTGTCCGCCATCATGGTGCCGGAGGGCATTCAAGGCGCCGAGGTCATCGCGCGCGCGTTCAAGCGCTACAATCTGGCGCTGGGCGCCGGCCTCTCCAAGGTCTCCGGCAAACTGTTTCGCATCGGACACTTGGGCGACCTGAACGAACTCATGCTGCTCGGTGCCATTGCCGGTGCGGAGATGGCCATGCTCGATGTCGGCGTCAAAGTCGAACCCGGCAGCGGCGTAGCCGCCGCGCAGAACTATTGGCGCAGTCATCCCGCCGAGCGCGCAACCCAAAGTCCGGCTGCGGCGAAAGCTGGCATCGCCGCATGACCTCGCGCGTGGTATTCCTGGACCGTGCCTCGCTCAAGGCCAAGGTGCGCAAGCCCTCATTTGCGGCCGATTACGTCGAGCATGAAAAAACTGCCGCAAGTGAAATCGTCCCGCGACTCGCCGGCGCGACGGTCGCGATCATCAACAAAGTGCCCATGCGGGCAGACACATTGCGCCAACTGCCGGAACTCAAGATGATCGCGGTAGCAGCGACCGGTTACGATGTGGTGGACGTTCCCTACTGCAAGGAACGCGGCATTGCCGTCGCCAACATTCGCAATTACGCCGTGCACACCGTGCCGGAACACGCCTTTGCGATGATCCTGGCATTGCGGCGCAATCTGCTCGCGTACCGGCAGGACGTCGAGAACGGCGTGTGGAACAAATCCGACCAATTCTGCTTTTTCACGCACGATATCGGCGATCTTCACGGCAGCACGCTCGGTATTATCGGCGAAGGCGCCATCGGCCAGAGCACGGCGGCGATTGGGCGCGCCTTCGGTATGCGTGTGCTGTTCGCCGATCATCCGCCGCCGAAAATGGCAGGCGTTGCCTTCACCCCGCACGAGGAGGTACTGACACAATCCGATGTCATCTCGTTGCACTGCCCCTTGCTGCCGTCCACTCGCAACCTGATCGACATCGGCGCCTTTCGCAAAATGAAGCGTAATGCCCTGCTCATCAACACTGCCCGTGGCGGCCTGGTCGACGAGGCGGCGTTGATTCAAGCACTCGATGAGGGGCTGATTGCGGGCGCGGGCTTTGATGTGCTGACGGTCGAGCCGCCCAAGAACGGCCACCCACTGCTCGATGTACACCGCCCGAATTTCATTCTCACACCACACATTGCCTGGGCCTCGGATGGGGCCATGCAGTTCCTGGCCAACCAATTGATCGACAATATCGAGCATTGGGCGGCCGGCAAGCCGCAGAACCTCGTGACTTGATCCTGGCGCCTGTGTGACTTGATCTGGCGCCGGTGGGCACGCATCATCGCGGTCCAATGAAGAAACTGCTGTACCAGTTCGATACCGACGCCCTCGCCTCGGTTTTCGACAACGTTGTGGGCTACGACGGCGGCGCGGATCACATTTCGGCCTACGGCGGGGTCAATGCCCGGAATGTCGGCGGCCTCGTCGAGGGCGCGATCTTTACTCGAGGCCTCAAGGACAAGAAAAACACGGCGATTTTCATCGGCGGCGGCAACATGCTCGAGGGCGAAGCGGTGCTTGCCGCGGTCCGCAGCAAGTTCTTCGCCAAATTCCGCGTCTCGGTAATGTTCGACTGCAACGGCTCCAACACCACGGCCGCGGCCGCGGTGGCATGGCTCGCGCAGGGTCGGGCCCTCGCCGGCAAGCGTGCCGTCGTCCTCGGCGGTTCGGGTCCGGTCGGTCAACGTGCCGCGGTATTGTTGGCTCGGGAAGGCGCGGCGGTGGCCATCACCGGCCGCAAGCGGGATGTGGTCCAGGCTGCCTGCGACTCGATCCATGGGCGCTTCGGTATCGTGACGGAGCCCATCGAGGCGCCGACCCATACCGAGCGCGGCGCCGCGATAGCCGGTGCGCACATCGTGTTGGCCACGGGCGCCGCCGGTGTTACCTTGCTGGACGAGAAACAGTGGCGGGACAGCCCCACCCTGGAGTTGATCGCGGACGCCAACGCCTCCCCGCCGGCGGGAATCGAGGGCGTGGGCCAGAGTGATCGCGGCGTGTCCAAGCACGGCAAGATACTCTTCGGCTCGCTCGGCTTCGGCGCCCTCAAGCTGGCACTGCACCGCGCCTGCATTGCGCGCCTGTTCGAGCAGAACGATTTACTGCTCGATGCCGAAGAAATATACGCCATCGCCAAAACGATGGTTGGCTGACTCTGCGCCCGTAGGCGAACACCTTATGATGACTCAAAGTTCCGTCGAGAAATTTCTGGACGATCTCGCCAGCGGCAACCCGACCCCAGGCGGCGGCAGCGCGGCGGCCATCATGGGCGCCATGGGCGCCGCCCTGGTGTCCATGGTGTGCAATGTCACCATCGGCAAGAAGGGCTACGAAGGGGTTGAGGCCGAAATGAGATCCGTGCTCAGCGAATCCG
>JANYIY010000404.1 GCA_025358615.1 Gammaproteobacteria bacterium
CTAATAATCCTGGCGGCCGTCAGCGGTGCCACCGCTGTTGCGGCCGATCCAGGCAAGCCGGCCGCCGGCAGCGCCGGCAAACCGGTCGCCGCCGGCGTCGCGCCCAAGACGTCCGCTGACGCCAGCGCACCCAGTAATCGGGTGTCGGTGTTGACCGGGGAGCAGGTCATTCAGATTCTGGATGAAACTGTCGACTGGTACCGAACCTTGGGCACGCAGCAGCAGAACGCCACTCAACCCAGCGATCTATTGATTCTGTTCGCCAATCGACAGACTGCCGACAAAGTGGTGGCGTTATCGTTCGAGATCGCTCGGGCCAATGCGGAACTCTTGAGCAGCGAGGCGAACGCTGAGCAGAGCGACGCCGAGGCAAGCACGCCGGACGGTTCCTCCCCGCAAGCACTCAGCCAGCGGCAGAGCGACCTGGACACCAAGCGGCAAGAGATAAAGAAGCAGATGAGCGACGGCAAGCACCCTGAATTGCAGGGCGAGATTGCCATGCTCGACGCGCGCAAGAATCTTCTCGACACCATGACGGAATTCGTCAATTCGAGCGACCCCAAGGCCGCGGGCGCGAACAATCTCAAGGCGCAAATCGACGCCATCGCCGCCACCATTCCGAACTCCGCGGCGAACCCTGCAGCCGGACCCACCGCCGCGGCATCGGCTGCTTCCGGCTCCTCGGCCGGCAGCGACGCCAACAAGGCGGCTCCTGTGCGTTCCGGACTTTGGGAGTTGGCGACCAGTGTATTCAAGCTGCGCAACAAGGTCGACAGCATCGAGGTGATCGACAAGCGCACGGCGGATCTCGCCCTGATATTTGATGAGATCAGCGCACCGCCGCTGAAGCAGCTGAAGGCATATTCAGCGCGCAGCGATGCGCTGGCGGCGCAGTCGGATGGCGCCGGCGACGTGGCGCACAAGGATCTGCGCGGTCAATTCGATACCCTGGCTTGGCTTTTCAAGCAGACGTCGGACATTCTCGTTCCGCTCACTAAGGAAAAAGTACTGTTGCGCCAGTATCGGCACAACCTCGGCAATTGGCGCGAGTCCGCAGAGCGGCAGTATCACGACGCGCTGGTGGCGCTCGGGATTCGAGCAGCGGTTCTGGCCGGCATGTTGGCGGTGGTGTTTGGCCTCGGCGAAATTTGGCGCAGAGCCGTGCTTCGCTATTCCCATGACCTGCGCCGCCGTTCGCAATTATTGCTGGTGCGAACCATCGTACTTTGGACTGTGGTGCTTGCCATCGTGGGCTTGAGCTTCGTCACCGAGATCAGCACCTTTGCCACTTTCGCGGGCCTGCTCACCGCCGGCGTGGCCGTGGCCATGCAGAGCGTGCTGGTGTCCGTCGTGGGATATTTTTTCCTCATCGGCAAGTATGGAATTAAGGTTGGTGATCGCATCCAGATCGGCGCGGTGGTGGGCGAGGTGATCGACATCGGCCTGGTGCGTATGCACCTCATGGAACTCAATCAATCGGGCCCGCTCGGCCCCACCGGCCGGGTAGTCGCCTTTGCCAATCTCATCGTGTTCCAAGCGTCAGGCGGCCTGTTCAAGCAAATCCCCGGGGTAAGTCTCGCGTGGCATGAAAACACCCTGACCTTGCCGGTGGTCAACGACTACAGCGTACTGAAGGAGAAATTACTGGCCGCTATCAGCGGTGTGGTCGGGCATTACAGCGAAGAGATCTCGCGCCAGACCAGGGAAATCGAGAAAACCACGGCGACCGGTTCCGTTACCGATTCCGTGCCGCAGGTTCAGATGCATTTAGTCAATGGCCGCATGGAGGCGCTGATCCGATACCCCGTGCATCGCGAGCACGCCGCGGAGATCGACGAACGCGTGGGGGAGGCGGTGCTGAAAGTGATCGCCGGAATCGCCTGAGTCGCTTAGCGCATACATATGCAAAGGTTCGGTGAATACTAGATACTGTGCGCGATTCTGGAATTTCCGATTGCGAAGAGGGGTAGATGACTGGATCGTACTGGGCGGCGATGTCGATGGTATGTGCATTGGCTGCATGGCCGGTCGCGGCCTCGGATGCAATCCGAGCGGATCACGCGGCGGACACCATTGCGCTCACGCAACTTGCGTGTGAAGCAGGTCGCGCCTATGCGAGGCGCGATCTCAAAACTCTAGACGCAATGACCGCGGAGGACTACGTGCAAACCGATGTCCGAGGTAGGGTGATGACACGGCCCGAATGGCGGGACTATGTGCAGAACCGCCAGTCCGAGCTGTCGATTCGCTGCGACGCGATCGAGGTCCGCTACTACTCAGAGGTTGCTGTGGTGACCGGCGCGTCGACCTATACGCGCAAGACGCCAAAGGACGATGTCGTGACTCATTCCCGATGGACATCAGTTTGGACCAAGTCCGCCGCCGGCTGGAAGCGGCATGAGTTTCAAAACACCTACATCAATCCCAACGCGGATCTGTGCGACACGCAGGTGCCGCCTAAGGGACTCCCTTAGTATCGTGCGGCTGAATCAGATAGAGCGCGAAGCCGGCCGCCAATGCCGCAGAGCCCGCACCGATCCAGGCAGCGGCGCGAAATCCAATCATGAAGTCCGCGGCGGATCCCTGTCGCGCAAACACGAATCCCAGCAATGCCGTGGCAACCAGACCGACGATGCGTGCCACGGCGCTGTTGAATCCCGACGCCAGCCCCACGTGGTCAGCGCTAACCGAGGACATAACGGCGGTGGTCAGCGGCGCGACGCATGCGCCCATACCGAGGGCGACCAGCAGAGTCGGCGGAAAGATGTTGAGCCAGTAGTGCGCATCGTGCGTTGGCACCCGGACGTACAAGGCCAGTCCAATACCAACCAAGCCGGACCCTGCTGCTAACGGTAGGCGTGCGCCGTGGCGCGCGGCCACCCGGCCCATGAACCGCGACCCTACGCCGATCAAGACCGTCACCGGCAAGAGCGACGCTGCTGCCGCAATGGCCCTCCACATCTCGATCTTAATCAGGAAAAAAGGCAGCAGGACCAATAGGCCACCGAGGCTGCCATATAGACAGAACGTCAGCAGCGTGAGGCCGACGAATGTCGACGAGGAAAACATCGCGAACGGCATGATGGCTCGGTCGCCGAGTTTGCGTTCGTGCCATAGAAACGCGCCAAGCAGAGCACTACCGGCGATCGCCGCCGACCACGATGCAGAATGCCCGCCGCCGCCTTCCGATGCTCGGGTCAGCGCCCAGGTAAGCAAGCCCAGTGCGGCGGTCACGAGACCCGCACCAACGCCGTCCAGCGGTGCGGCGCGCTGCAATTCCTTGCGCTCCTCCACATACTTCCATGCCAAAAAGGCCGCGCCCGCTGCGAGCGGCAGGTTAAGGAGAAAAATTACCCGCCAGCCGATGGTATCGACAATCCAGCCGCCAATGATGGGTCCCAGGGCGCCCGCCAATGCGCCGGCCGCCGCCCAGGTGCCGATGGCGCGGCCACGCGCTTCGCCCGTAAATCCCGCGCCAAGAAGCGCCAGGCTATTGGGCAGGAGCAGCGCTGCGCCCAGTCCCTGCAGAGCGCGAGCCGCCAGCAGCCAGGCCAGCGAGGGCGCGACGGCACACACCAGCGAGGCTGCTGTAAAGGTGAAGAGGCCGATTTGAAAAAATCGGCGCCGGCCGAAATGGTCGCCGAGGGCTCCCCCCAGCAGAATCAACGCGCCGAGCGGCAACAAATAGGCGTTGATGGCCCAGGTCAAATCGGCGGGATTGACTTTGAGATCCGCTGCCAACGCGGGAAGTGCGACATTGACCACCGAGCCGTCGACGAATGCCAGACTCGAGCCCAAGATGGTGGCCGCCAATGTCGCGCGAGGATGCATCCGGCCAGCATACGCGCGCTGCATCAGCCTCGGGCCGCTCCTTTGCGCGCTCGCGGTGTTGCCGCCCGCGTGATACTACGAATGGCGTCGGTGAGCGGACGCGCTGCCGCGTCATATCCCGCCCAAGGCCTCGAGGCGCGCAAAAGTTTGGGCGCGCTCCGCACGGTAAATTTCTTGGGATCTAAACCTGATTTTACCGCCCGCCAATGGATCGGCATGGAGACCGCCGCGCCTTCGCGCGCGCGAGGCGACAGCACGGCCACCGCCGTTGCTGTGCGGTCGTTGCGAAGATAATCCAGGAATATCTTGCCCACCCGCTGGCTCTTCGACATGTTGTCGAGGTACTTCGTGGGGCTGTCCTGCGCCATTTGGGCGCAAATGATATGCGCAAAGTTCTTGGCCACGGACCAGACAACCGCAGCCTTGCCGACTGTCAACGGAGTCACCACGTGCAGGCCCTTACCCCCGGTGGTCTTGCAAAAAGACTCGAGGCCCGCGGCCTTGAGGCGATCGCGGATTTCGATGGCGCCGGCGATGACCGCATCGAATTTTATATCCGGCGCGGGATCCAAATCGAACACCAATCGTCCGGCGACTTCGGGATTACCGGGAGCGCAATTCCAGGGATGCAGTTCCAGTGCGCCGATCTGCGCCGCCGCGGCCAAGGCTTCGACGCGATCGATCTGCACATAAGGAGCCTTGTCGCCGCGCACTTTCACGGTCGTGAACAGCTCAGACATGCCGGGCATTGCATGCCGTTGGAAGAAGGGCTCACTGCCGACGCCATGCGGTACTCGAACCAGGGAGCAGGGGCGGCCTTCGAGGTGCGGTAGCATCCAATCGCCCACACTCTCGTAGTATTGGGCCAGTTGCAGTTTAGTGACAGGCTTACCGTCACCGGCGTCGGACCACAGGGGTTTGTCGGGTTTGGACACCGTCACACCCTCGACCACGGCCGACCCTGAATTTGCACCAGCCTTGGTCTTCGCGCTGCTGCGGACGGGACTTTTTTTCTGATTTTTTGGCATGGTTGCCTCGTTTAGCTTGGCGGTCGTGAGGGATCTTGGAATTTCGCCAACTACATCGCGTGCCGGCTTGTCTTGACGCAGTCCCTTGAAGGCAGCCTGACGAATCATCCCCGTGGCGGTCCAACCGGCGAATTCAATTTCGGCAACGAGACTGGGCTTGAGCCAGCGAACATTGTTCTCGGTCGGCGGTGCGTCGCCGCCCGCGAACGGGCTCTTGGCCTGTGTGAACTTCTTGAGCTGCGGCAACAGCAACTTAGCGACCTCGCGACCGTAGCCCGTGCCGATGCGCCCGACATAGGTCAATTTATCGCCGCGGTACACGCCTGCCAGCAACGATCGAACCGTGCCTGCATCAGTGGTCCACCCGCCCAGTACCACTTCCTGGCCGGCGCGGCATTTCGCCTTGGTCCAGCTTCCGCTACGGCCAGAGCGGTAGGGCGCGTCCAATTGTTTGGAAACGATGCCCTCAAGCCCCATTTTGCACGCCGAGGCGTACACGTCGGCGGCGCTCGATATCAGGTGTGCCACGTAATGCAATCGCCGGCCCACCTTACGGGCCGCCAATAATTTTTCCAGGCGCGCCTTGCGGTACGCCAGTGGCTGCGTGCGCAAGTCTTCGCGTCCTTCGAACAGCAGATCAAAGGCAAACAGCACGAGATCCTCAGATTTGCCAGCAGACAAGTCGGTCTGCATTTGCGCAAAACTCGGCAGGCCCTGGGCGTCGAGCGCCACTATTTCCCCATCGATCACGCAGTCGGGAAGCAGCTCCGCGTCTTTGGCCACGGCGGCACAGCGATCGGTCCAGTCAAGACCGGCGCGCGTGCGAATCACCGCGTGGCTTCCGGACACGTGCACCTGGGCGCGGTAACCATCCAATTTGACCTCGTGAGCCCAATTGGCTCCCTCCGACGGCCGATCAACGAGCTTGGCGAGCTGAGGTTCGACGAAAGCCGGCGTCTTCGTTATCCATATCGGCTTGCCATGCGCGATCGAGGAGGGCGGTCGTGGAGGCGGGGACATTGCCGCAGCCTTCGGATTCCAGACCGCATTCGCGGTCGCCGGCGCCGCCTTGGCCAACATGAAGGGTTTAGGGTTTTTGCCCTTGCCCTCTGCAATTTGCTTCAGCGTTCGCCCCGATGCAACCGAGCGGTCGTCCTCGAGCAGGGCATCCGCATCGCCGGGCTTGGCGTCGTCGTCGCGGTGCTTGATCAACAGCCAATTGGTGCGCTTACCGCCGTTTCGATCTGTGCGCATGCGCACCAATACCCAACTGCCGTGCAGGCGCTCGCCTTGCAGTGTGAACTTCAAATCGCCGCTGTCGAACGCCTGTTGCGGCGAACGGGCGCCTTCGGGTATCCAATAACCCCGATCCCACAATTGCACGGTACCTCCGCCGTACTCTCCCGCCGGAATAGTGCCCTCAAAATCCCCATAGTCGAGCGGGTGATCCTCGACTTCGACGGCGAGACGTTTCTCCGTGGGATCGAGCGACGGTCCTCGAGTCACGGCCCAGGATTTGAATGTCCCATCAAACTCCAGACGCAGATCGTAGTGCAAGCGGCGCGCGGCGTGCTTTTGAATGACGAAGCGCCTGCGCGCCGAGGGCGCCGCCCGGCGTTGACCCGATGGCTCCGCGGTCTTTGAGAAATCGCGTTTCGCGCGATAGACGGACAGGGGTACCTTGGGCATTGTTACGTGCCTTGCCGATCCATCAACCGCCGGTAGGCGAGCAAATGGCGCAGCGAAGCTTTCGCGTTTCGGTCTTTTTCGTAGAGCCGCGCCAGATTGAAGTGAGCATCGGCGAGCTGTGGATCGAGTGCCAGTGCCTCACGATAGGCGACGATGGCATCCGCTTCACGATTCAGATCCTCTAGCAACACCGCCAGATTGAATGTGAGCAGGGGCTCGGACTTACTGCCGGAGCGATAGATCGTTTCCGCGTCGTCGAGTCGCCCTGCGATAT
The DNA here is from genome assembly GCA_025358615.1 of Gammaproteobacteria bacterium. GTDB lineage: Bacteria > Pseudomonadota > Gammaproteobacteria > Steroidobacterales > Steroidobacteraceae > Bog-1198. The sequence continues at coordinate 6,823 of JANYIY010000404.1, forward strand.
GCAGCAGGCGCCCCAAATTGATTCTCGCCTCGACGAACAGCGGTTCGATATCAAGGCAAGCCTCGTATGCCGCGCGAGCGGCTTCGGGATTGCTGTCCTCCAACTCAAAGGCTTTTGCATACAATTCATCGGCTGAGTTCGCGGTCGGCGGCTGCGGAGTTTGCCTGGCGATCACATGTAGGCCGCCCTTTTCCTCGCCCAGATCGAGCGCCAGCACATACTGGCCGGACTCGGATTCCCAGGTCATCTTGCCTTCGCGGATGGCAATTTGATTACCCAGTGCCGTCAGCGAGCGTTTGTTGGAGGCGGCGCCGGTGGGCAATGTGGCGCGCAGAGTCTTCAGGGTGCGATTGATACGCTGCGCGGAAATGTTCGCCGCGCGCAACGTGCTGGCGGTGCGCAGCATCAGAAGATCTTGAAATGAATAGTGAAGGCGACCGCCGCGCTTAACCGGACTTACATGTCCGGCGCGCGTCAGCGACCGAACGGCAGACGCAGGCAGTCCAAACAGCCGTTCAAGGTCCTTCGAGTCATAGGCATGCATTTCATCGTCGGGCAGTTTTGCGAGAAGATGCTTGGGCTGCTGCACGTTTAGGCGCCTTGCGTTCCTTGATGTCAGCGGCCTTCGATCCTCGCGCATCGATGCTCGCTCGTAAAGCCTCCATCAAATCGATGACATTGCCGCCCTTGGTCGATATCGGCCCTTCAGCCATCGATATCTCCTTGCCATCAACCTTTCTCTGTATCGCCGCTTCCACGCGGGACCTGTGCTCATCCGCATATTCATTAGGGTCGAATCGTTTCGCAGCTAAATGATCGATGAGTTGCCGCGCGAGCTTGAGTTCGGGCTCCGATACGGGCGCAACGTCGACGCCCAAGTCTTTAAGGTCGCGAATCTCCGCCTTGAAATGCAGTTGATGCATGGCCAGCCCGTCTTGCAGCGCTCTAATGACCACAATGTGTTCCTTGCCGCGCGAGATCCAGCGCCCGACAGCGCACTGTTGAGCGTTACGCAGGGCCGTGGCCAGCAGTGTATAGGGCTTGGCAGCACCCATGTCCGGCGCCAAATAATACGTGCCGTCGAAATAAAGCGGATCCACGGAATCGAGAGGGACGAATTGCCCTATGTCGATGGAATGGGTAGTCGCGTCCTCGAGCGCCTTCAACTCTTCGGGACTGAACATGACGTACTGGTCCTTGGCGAACTCGTAGCCCTTCACCATTTCCGAGCGCTCAACCGGCTTGCCATCGTTGACGGCAATGTACTGCTGTTTCACCCGCGAGCCGTCTTTTTGGCGCAGCAGATTGAATGAAAGCCGCTCAGAGGAAACCGTCGCCGAGTAGAGCTTCACGGGGATGGCCACCAACCCGAAGGAAATCGTCAGCGACGCGATGGACCGAGCTGGTGTAGCCATGTCTGCAACCTTCCCCGACGTACCTGTAGGGGTCAAACTCTAATTCATGTTATGAAATGAGCGCAACATATTATATTGCCATGGTTTATTTTCGCTTGTAGGAGCGCAGGCAAAGGCTTTGAGGTAAATGCTCACAACTGTAGTGAGGCTGCGCAAGGCCACTGAGGCAGCAAATTCTGCGGTCTAGCGATTTAAAAGCACTCTATTGTTGAGTATAAATCCTTAAAATACAATAGGATATAGAGTCTATAGTGAATGGACTTTAAGTAGCGCGCTATACTGCGCGTGGGAAAATGGTAGGGAACATATAACATGGCGCAAATCGCGCGCGCGGTCATCTGCCGCGAATTGAATCAACCGGTCGCGGTAGAGCGAATTACTGTCGAGTCTCCCAAACGCGGCGAAGTCATGGTCAAGCTCGCGGCATGCGGCGTGTGTCACTCGGACTTATCGGCGACGAATGGCACGATTCCGCTGAAACTGCCGCTGATTCTCGGCCACGAGGCGGCAGGCGAAGTCGTTGAGGTGGGCGAGGGCGTCGATGCCGTAGTCCTCGGCGATCACGTTGTATCTTCCTTCATTTACATGTGCGGCAAGTGCCGCTTCTGCGCCATGGGCCGCCCCGTTTTATGCATCAATCAGGGCAAAGCGCTCACAACGCTGCCCGACGGCACGCTGCGCACCCGCGACGCGCAGGGCGAGCCGCTCCATATTTTTTCCGGCTGCGGCGTGATGGCCGAGTACGCGACGGTCTCGGTCGAAAACGTCGTTAAAATCGACAGCGCCATCCCGCTCGAATGCGCAGCGCTGGTCGGCTGCGCGGTGACCACAGGAGTAGGTGCGGTGTTCAATACTGCGCGGGTTGCGCCCGGCTCGAGCGTCGCTGTATTCGGCTGCGGCGGTATCGGCTTGAATGTCATTCAAGGTGCGAGCATTGCCGGCGCGGGACGAATCGTCGCGATCGATACGCTGCCGGCAAAGCTGGAAATGGCGAGACAATTCGGCGCCACCGACACGCTTTTGAGCCGGCCCGGTGAGGACCTGGTCAAACCGATCAAGAAACTGACCGACGGCGGCGCTGACTACGCCTTCGAGTGCGTAGGCAGCGGCGAGCTCGCCGCGCTCGCGTACCGGGCCATTGGGCGTGGCGGCGTCGCCGTGGTGGTGGGGATGGCCAAGCAGAGCGATTCAACCTCGGTACGCACCATGACGCTGCCCTTCGAGGAGAAGACGCTCACCGGCAGCTATTTCGGATCGTGCGTTCCGCGTGTGGATTTCCCCCGCTTGCTCGCTTTATACATGGCGGGCAGACTCAAACTCGACGAGCTCATTACTCATCGTTACGGTATCGATGAGGCAGCACAGGCGTTCGTTGATCTCGAGTCGGGGAAGAACGCGCGCGGGGTGATCACCTTCTAAATCGCACGGGCACTGTCATTGGGATGGTCGGAGAGGGTACGACGATGCGCATTGCGGGCATGGGTCTGGACAGCAAGGTGATCGAGCAGAACGTGCGAGCGGGCCATCTGTTCGCGTTTTGCAACCGTCGTGAAAACCGCGTGAAGCTGCTGTGGCATCACGCGGGAGGTCTATACCTGGCGACGAAGCGCCTGGATAGGGGCACGGTGAACTGGCCACGCGATGCCGCGGCGGCGGTGTGCATGAGCGCCGGACAACTGCAGACGCTGTTGCAAGGCGTGCAGTTCAAGCCCGCTGAAGAGACGACGACGCGTCGCTATTGGCGCTGAAATTACTGAAGAAAATCAGTCGAAAATAATTACACTCGATAGAACTTTTGCGTGCACGGAGCAGCAAACTCCGTGCACGCATGATCACTAAAAGCAGCCAACTCACCGACTCCCTTCCCGCCGACGTGAACGCACTTAAAGCGATGGTGCGGGCACTGCAATCGGAGCTGAAACTCTCGAACCTGCGCTGCGCACGGCTCGAGTACAAGATGCGCGATCTGATCCGCCGGATCTACGATGCGAAGACGGAGAAGCTCACTCCCGCGCAGCGCCTGCTGTTCGGCATCCTCGATGAGACACTGATCGAAGCCGCGGCGACGAGCACTGCGCCCAACGAGCAGCGGGCATCCAAACCCGCCCGCCAAGAAGCGCGGTGGCGGCCGCAGGCCGAAGCCAGAGAACCTACCGGTGCGACGGCGGGTCATCGATCTGCCGCCCGAGCAGACGCAAGGGCTCGTGAAGATACGCGAGGAGATCACGGAACAGATCGAGTACCAGCCGAGCCGCTTCTACCGGCTGCAGCTGGTGCGCCCGGTCTATGCGCATCCGAAGAAGGCGCACGCGCCAGTCGTTGCCGCGTTGCCGCCGCAAGTGATCCCCCAGGCCGGTGTCGGCCCGGGCTTCATCGCCCACGTGTTGACGGCCAAATACGTCGATCATCTTCCTCTTTACCGACAGGAGCGCATCGATGCACGTGGCGGCGTGTGGATCGGCCGCCAAGCTCGCTGCCGGTATGTCGAGGCGGCCGCACACTTGCTGATCACGATCCGGGCGCAGTTGATCGAGCGGATCTTGCACAGCCGCTACGTGCAGGTCGATGAAACGTTCACGAAACTGATTGATCCGGAGCGCCGCGGTCGGTCCCGCGATGCTTACCTGTGGGGCTATCACGCCCCGCTCGAGAAGGTGGTCGTGTTTGAGTTCTCGCCTACTCGCAGCGGCACGATCTTGTACGACTTCTTTCCCGAAAAGTGGAGCGGGGTCGTGCAAACCGACGGCGCGGCGATGTATCCGAGCGTGTTCAAACATCGACCGAACATCACCCATGGGTCTGTTGCCGCACGACTATGCGCTATTGACCGAGCACGACGAAGACACCGATGAAGACGCGCAACCCGAGGTCGTCACGGACTGCGAACCGTCACCTTCGTCTTGATCGAGTTCGCGATGAAGCATTGCTCGTTCGCGAGTTTGTGGATCTGAGTCAGTGCGCTCGGCATCACTTCCTGACTGGCGGCGAACGTGATCGCGTAACTCAAAATCACTTCGCTCACCCAGTACACCCCGTCCGAGATCTCCGTGAGCACCCCAGCGGCGGGATCACGATAGGTCTCGACGTCGATCCCCATCTGAAAGGCCACGTGCAACCACGACAGCATGTGCGCGCTAGCGACCGTCGCCACGAACAGGTTCTCCGGGTTCAACTTGATCTTGTCCCGAAAGCCCCGGGCAGCATCGCGTCAGTGTCGGTCGCCTTGAGCTTCGTTCCGCCAGCCAGATGCCAGGTGTGCTCGCGCGCATACTTGCCCTTCACGTGCGACCACTTGCCGCGGGTCCAGTCGATCGTCGCCAGTTGTAGGGCCTCGGGTCCGTCATCCCTGTCGCAATACCCGGGTCCGCGCCTATCCGTCAAGTCCCGCGGGAGCCTGTAGCCGCTGGGACGTTTACCGGGACACGCCGTCGGATATAGCGATACCAAACTTGTGAATTTCCGGCCGTAGAAGCGAGCGGATTTTTCGAACCCCTGAAATTTCTTGCGTTTACAGCGCCTTACGATGCACTTCTGACAGACGCGCAGGAAGTGGCGTCCCCACGGGGATTCGAACCCCGGTTCTCACCGTGAAAGGGTGGTGTCCTAGGCCTCTAGACGATGGGGACGCAGCCGTGACATCAATCAATCGAATAATCGCGAACAGAAATCTGGTGGAGCCAGGCGGGATCGAACCGCCGACCTCTTGCATGCCATGCAAGCGCTCTCCCAGCTGAGCTATGGCCCCACATGGAGGCGCGGGACGTTACCTGACGAGGCGCATTTCGTCAAGAATATGAACAAGCTACGCCGTCCAAACTTGCAGCGCGCGCGCCATTCGCGCCAGCGATTCAGCTTTACCTAAAATAGCCAAGGTCGCGTCAATGGGTGGCGACACCGTTCCGCCGCATACCGCAAGACGCAGCGGCTGCGCGAGCTTGCCGAGAGCGATGCCTTTGGCCACAGCGAAACCGCTGATTACCTGGTGTATTCCCGGCCCCGTCCAGGCTTCGAGTTGCGCCAGTTCACGCATCGTCTCGGCGAGCAGCGCCGGCACCTCGGCCGTTACATGCTTGCGCACCGCTTTCTCGTCATAGCTCACGGGCGCGCGAAAGAAGAACAGACTATTGAGCGCCATCTCGCGCACCGTCTTGGCCCGCTCGCGCTGCGACACCACGATCTGCTCGAGCTGTGCCTCGTCGGGCGCCTGAATGCCTTCGCGATCCAAATGCCAGCGCAGCACCGGCACGATGCGCGAGGCCGGGGCGCGCATCATGTGTTGCTGATTGAGCCACATGAGTTTCTCGACATTGAATGCAGAAGCTGATTTGTTGACGTCGACAATGTCGAACAGCCGCGTCATTTCCTCGATCGAGAAGAACTCCTGGTCGCCGTGCGACCAACCCAAGCGCACCAAGTAGTTGAGCACGGCCTCGGGCAGATAGCCGTCGTCGCGATACTGCAGCACGCTGACGGCCCCATGGCGCTTCGAGAGTTTGGCGCCGTCGGGACCCAGAATCATCGGCAGGTGTGCATACACAGGCGGCCGCTGCCCCAAGGCGAGCAGCATGTTCTGTTGCCGCGGCGTGTTGTTCAAGTGGTCATCGCCGCGGATTACATGGGTGATCTGCATGTCCATGTCGTCCACCACCACGCAGAAATTGTAAGTCGGCGTGCCGTCGGAGCGAGCGATGATCAAATCGTCGAGCTCGCTGTTCTTGAACACGACGCGTCCGTGCACGACGTCTTCGACCACGACTTCCCCGTCAAGCGGGTTCTTGAACCGCACCACCGCCGCGACGCCCGTCGGCGCATCGGTTCGTTCACGCCAGCGCCCGTCGTAACGCGGCTTCTCGCCGCGCGCAATCTGCTGGGCGCGCATCTGCTCCAGTTCCTCCTTGCTGCAGTAGCAGCGATAGGCCTTGCCCGCGGCGAGCAACTCGTCGATGACGTCCTTGTAACGCTCAAAGCGCTTGGTCTGGAAAAAAGGGCCTTCATCGAAATCCAGTCCCGCCCATTCCATGCCATCCAGAATTTGCTGTATGGCCTCGGGCGTGGACCGTTCCAGATCCGTGTCCTCGATGCGCAAAACAAAGGTGCCCACGTGGCGCCGCGCGTACAGCCAGCAGAACAGTGCCGTTCGCAGCCCGCCTATGTGCAGGAAGCCGGTGGGACTGGGAGCAAATCGCGTGCGGACGATCATGGATTGCATCTGGGGAAAATTAGGGGCGCAGAGTTTAGCAGAGCGATAATCGGTGGCGCAGTTGCGGTAAGCCGAGGTAAAGCCGAGGTAAAGCCGAGTTCGAGGCGCAGTTTGTTTTACGCCATTGTCGATGCCATACTTCGCGCGCATTTTCTTGGGCGGTTAGCTCAGCGGTAGAGCACTGCTTTCACACGGCAGGGGTCACAGGTTCAATCCCTGTACCGCCCACCAATTAAAACAACCACTTAGAATATAATCCTGCGACCCTACTTAAACTTTTGCCAGGGCCACGCCCACGGAGACGAACTCCCCGTGATATAGGTACCTGCCGCACAGCGGCAGCGCGGCATAGTTCTCGAAGCGGATGCGGCGCGTCGGCCGGATCAGGATCTGCGTGGCGCTTTCGCCCCAACTTTGCGGTTCTACTGATAGATCATGGAAATCGAGCCACTCGCCCGTGAGTGGAAATTGGCACTTGTAGAATGCTTCTTTCGCGGAGAAAATCAGCGTGACTGCCGCTGCCTGCTCAGCAGGGCTCAGCGAGTCCACCCAAGCTGCCTCACCGGCCACACAAATGGTCGGCCATATATCCTGAGTCACATGACCGACGATTTCGGTGTCAATTCCCACGGCGGTGATGGCGCCGCGGTGCGCTACGGCCGCGGCGCACAGGCCGGCGGTATGCGTGATACTGCCGACGAATCCAGGCGGCCACACAGGCTGGCGGTCAGCGCCCACGCCCAGGGGATATTGATCAATACCGAATTCGCGCAGAGCGCGCCGAGCGCAGAGGCGTCCGGCGGCGAACTCCTGGGCGCGCTTCGCCGCCGCGCGCGCCAGGTGCACCGATTCAGCCGGCAACAGCAGCGCCGGGTCGCCGGGCGCGCGCAACTCAGTGACGATTACGCCCGCGGGGAACAGGCTCGCAAGGAGCGGCGACAGATTTGACGGATTATCGGCAGACTGTGGAATGGTAGACACTTTTAAGGGTTTGCCCTCAATGACAATACATTGTAAAGAGTACGAGGTTAGGATGTTGCCCCCATGAGTTCCATGCTGCAAAAGACCATCCATGATGCCTTCTCAGCTATCGCCTCCGCTGTGCCGGAGCGCGTAGCGCTGGAGACTGCCACCGAGCAGATGACCTATGCCCAATTGGCGCGTCGCTCAGGGCAGATTGCCCGCGGCCTGCGTGCACGGGGAGTCGATCGAGGCGCACGGGTGGGAATTTACGCGCAGCGCGGCGTGGACGCGATTGCAGCAATGTTGGGCATTCTCGAAGCCGGTGCGGCCTTCGTGCCTTTCGATCCTGCGTATCCCGCGAATTTGTTGAAGTTCGTCTATGAGGATTGCGCGCCCGCCGAGATGCTGGTGCAGTCTTCTCTATTGGAACCGGGCAGCGCACCGTTTTGGAGCGGCGAAGTTCTCGACATCCACAGCGCCTTCGCCGATGGCAAAGGCGCCCCATTGCCCCTGCCTGCGGTCGATCGTGAAGATCCCGCCTACATCATGTACACCTCCGGCTCAACCGGGCAGCCGAAGGGAGTGTTGGTGCCGCATCGGGCCGTGGTGCGCCTGGTCATCGACAATCACTTCGCCCACATGGGCAGCGATGAGGTGCATCTGCAGTTGGCTCCCTTGGCCTTCGACGCATCGACCTTCGAGATCTGGGGCGCGCTTCTGCATGGTGCGAAGCTCGCGATATTGCCGGCGCAATATCCCTCATTGGATGATATTGCGGACGCGCTGAAGCGCCACGGTGTCACGACCCTGTGGTTGACCGCGGGCTTGTTTCACTTGATGGTGGATCACCGGCTCGAGGGCCTCAAACCGCTGCGACAGCTGCTTGCCGGCGGCGACGTGCTGTCGCCGCCGCACATCGCGAAGGCCCTGCAAAGCCTGCCCGCATGTCAGCTCATCAACGGCTATGGACCGACGGAAAACACGACCTTCACGTGTTGCTACAGCGTGCCGCGCGATGCCGGCAGCGGGCCGTTGCCGATCGGCCGGGCCATCGCGCATACGGATGTTTATATCCTCGACGACGCGCGCGTGGCCGTGGCCGACGGTCTGGAGGGCGAACTATTTGCCGGCGGCGACGGATTGGCACTCGGCTACTGGAACCGCCCGGATCTTACCGCCGAAAAATTCGTCGCGAACCCATTCGATTCCCGCGCAGGCAGCAAGCTCTATCGCACCGGCGATCGGGTCAGGCGCCGCGCAGACGGCAATATCGAATTCATGGGCCGTGTCGACCGGCAAGTGAAAATCAACGGCAAGCGCGTCGAACTGGATGAAATCGAGGGCTGCCTGCGCCGCAGCGGTTTGGTGGCGGACGCTGCGGTGACGGTTTCAGCACCCGGAAGCGGCGCACGAAAGGTCTTCGCCTATGTCACTGAGATAGAAAATACATCTCTATCTATCAACGATTTACGTTCTTTTCTTAAGAATGAACTTCCGGATTACATGGTGCCGTCGTCGATCTCGGTGCTGAGTTCCCTGCCGCTGTCGCCGACCGGCAAAGTCGATCGATCCAAATTGCCGGCGCCGGTCGCAGTCGTGTCCCAAAGCACGGTCGCTGCGGCGCCGCCCAAAAGCGAGATCGAGTCCCAATTACTGGGCATATGGCGTCAGGTACTGGCCAGTGACACGGTCGGCGTGGACGATAACTTTTTCGATTTGGGCGGCACGTCGCTGCAGCTCATTCAGGTGCACGCCACAATTGTTTCCATCATGAAATGCGACGTGAGCGTGGTCGATTTGTTCCAATATCCTCGCATCAGCGCCCTGGCAGCCTGGCTGACGCAAAAGGCGTCGCCGGCGGCCGCCGCTGCGGCGTCACATATGAATATGGATGAAAGGGCGCGCAAACAACAGGCGGCTCTCGCGCTCGCCCGCGCTCGTCCCAACAGCCGTAGAGTTACCCGATGACTGACGGCGACTCCGACGAACAACAGGACAGCGTCCTGGGCGGGATTGCCATTATCGGCATGGCGGGCCGTTTCCCCGGCGCGAAAAACATCGATCAGTTCTGGCGCAATCTGTGTGCCGGCACGGAATCCATCACTCGCTTTACGGACGCCGAGCTGGAAGATAATTTCTCCGCCGAGGACCGCAGTGCCCCCAATTTCGTCAAGGCGCGTCCGATTCTCGAGGATGTTGATCAATTCGATGCCGACTTCTTCGGCATGTACTCCCGCGAAGCGGAACTCACGGATCCGCAGCATCGCATTTTCCTCGAGTGTGCCTGGGAGGCGCTGGAGAGCGCCGGCTACGATCCGGCCACCGTACAAGGTCCGATCGGCGTGTTCGGCGGCTCGAGCATCAACACGTATTTTTTGAATAACGTGTGCGGCGAGCGCCGCACCATTGAAGAATTCGTCAGCAATTACCAGGTCAGCTGCTATCCCATGTTGCTGGGCGCGGGCTTGGATTTTCTCACCACGCGTGTCGCCTACAAATTGGATTTGCGAGGCCCGGCCTTCACCCTGGAAACGGCTTGCTCCACCTCTCTGCTGGCCGTCGCGCAGGCCGCGCAGAGCTTGATGCTGTATCAGGCGGACATGGCGCTGGCGGGCGGAGTGTCCGTCACCTTCCCGCAGAAGCGCGGCTACCAACATCTGGACGGCGGCATGGTGTCCGCCGATGGAACCTGCCGGCCCTTCGATGCCGATGCCACCGGCACCATATTCGGCGGCGGCGCCGGGGTCGTGCTGCTCAAGCGCCTGGAAGACGCGGTTGCCGACGGCGATCATATCTATGCGGTGATTCGCGGCAGCGGCATCAACAACGACGGCGCGAGCAAAGTCGGCTTCACCGCCCCGAGCGTCAGCGGACAAGCCACCTGCATTGACATGGCCCTGAGCTCCGCGGGTGTCGACGCGCGATCGATCAGTTACGTCGAGTGTCACGGCACGGCAACGCCGCTGGGAGATCCCATCGAAGTCGCCGGTCTTACCAAAGCATTCGGTGCCACCACCAGCGATCTACAGTTCTGTGCAATAGGATCGGTAAAGGGCAATATCGGGCACTTGGACGTCGCCGCGGGCGTGACCGGACTGATCAAGACCGCGCTCGCTCTCAAGCATCGGATGCTGCCGCCCTCGCTGCACTACAAGCGGCCCAATCCGCAAATCGATTTTGCGAAGACGCCGTTCTTCGTCAACGCATCGCTGCGGCCCTGGCCCGAAACTCAAAGCCCGCGCCGTGCCGGCGTCAGCGCCTTTGGCGTCGGCGGCACCAATGTGCACATTGTGCTCGAGGAACCGCCGGCCCCTGCGCAAGCCGCGGGCGAGAACGCCGCGCCAACAGGATCCGAACTTCTGCTGTTGTCGGCCAAGACTCCCGCCGCACTCGAGGCGGCGCGCAGAAATCTTGCCGCGCACCTGCAGGAACACCCTACCCTGCCGCTGGCGGACGTTGCCTACTCGCTGCAAGTGGGACGCCGCGTGTTCGATCAGCGACTGGCCTTCGTCGCCCGCAATCGCGATGAGGCGCTCGCCAAACTCGAGGGCCGCGATCAACTGAACGTGCACGCGGGACGCCGGCCGCCCAAGGCGGCGGAAATCGTCTTCATGTTCCCGGGCCAGGGCGCGCAATACCCCGACATGGGCAAAGATCTGTTCGAGCGCTATCCTGAATTCCGTCAGAACATCGAACAGTGCGCGGAGATCCTGGCGCCGCTGATGGCCAAGAACCTGCTCGAGCTGCTGTATCCGGCGGTGAACTCCGCGCAAGCGAAACAGCTTCTGATGTCCACCGTTGCCGCGCAGCCGGCGATTTTCAGCGTGGAATATGCGCTGGCCAAGTTGTGGATGAGTTGGGGCATCAAGCCCACCGCCATGATCGGCCACAGTGTCGGTGAGTTCGTCGCCGCCGTGCTCTCCGGTGTGATGTCGCTGCAAGACGCTCTCAGCGTCGTCGCTGCGCGCGGGCGCTTGATGCAGGACCTGCCGGGCGGCGCCATGATGGCGGTGCGCCTCGCCGAAAACGAACTGCTGCCGCTGATGGTGCCGGAGCTCGCAATCGCGGCGATCAACGGACCGGCACTCTGCGTCGTGGCCGGACCCTACGCCGCCGTCGATGCCTTTGAGGCCTCGCTGACCGAGCGCAATGTCGTCACGCGCCGCCTGCATACCTCGCATGCCTTTCATTCCGCCATGGTCGATCCCGTGATCGAACCCCTGCGGCGCGAACTGCAGCGCGTGCAATTTTCTGCTCCGACCATTCCCTACGTGTCCTGCGTCACCGGCGATTGGATCACCGCCGAGCAGGCCATCTCCCCCGACTATTGGGCACGGCATGCCAGGCAGGCCGTGCGATTTGCCGACGGCGTTGCCAAAGTGAGCGCCTCGGGATCCGCCGTTCTGCTGGAAGTGGGCCCGGGCAATGCCCTGACCACATTGGCCGTGCAGGCAACGCGCGGCCGCGGTGTGCCGGTGATCTCCTCGATGCAGGATGCCGTCCGCGAACACGACGATGGCGATCGGCTGCTCGATGCGGCGGCGCGCATGTTCACGCAAGGAATTGTGCCCGACTGGGTCGCCGTGCGCGGCGAAATGCGGCATCGAGTGCCCTTGCCCACCTATCCCTTCGAACGCAGCCGGCATTGGATCAATGCGCCGGCCATCGTGCGCACCGGCGCAGTCGCCGTCGAGACGACCGCATTCGCTGCACCCGTGTGCGCCGAGGCCGCCTACGTTGCGGCCGTCGACGCACCCGCAGCCGCTGCACCAAATTTTGCCGACACCACTTTGAATGATAATCCTCAGGATCTAGAGATGAACGATATTCGCACGGCCATCGCAGCCATTTTGGAAGACCTCTCGGGAGAAAGACCGGAATCGATCGATTCCGACATGACTTTTCTGGAGATGGGCTACGACTCCTTGTTCCTGACGCAGGTGGCACAGAAGATCCAGAGTCAGATGAACGTGAAGATCACGTTCCGCCAGTTGCTCGGTGACTACTCGACCATTCCGACCCTGGCCGGGCTGCTGAGCGAGAAGATGCCGAAATCGGCTCGCCCCGCCCCCGCTGCATCCGCTGC
>JANYIY010000267.1 GCA_025358615.1 Gammaproteobacteria bacterium
CGCTTCTCCCCGGCGGCGCCGTCGCTCACCCAAGAGGCACACGCCGTGCGCGTCTGTCGCGCGCAAGAATATATCGCCTCCGGCGACGTGTACCAGCTGGTGCTGGCATCGCGATTCGTGGGTCAGCATGCTTTGAGCCCGTTCGAGGTGTACCGCGCGCTGCGGCTGCTCAATCCTTCTCCCTATATGTATTTTTGCGAGTTGGGCGACATCACCGTGGTCGGCTCATCACCGGAGGCGCTGGTGAAGTGCCATGACGGCTACGCGCAACTTCGCCCTATCGCCGGCTCGCGCCCGCGCGGCGCCGATGCGGCGCGCGACGCCGCGCTCGAAGTAGAGCTCCTGGCGGACCCGAAGGAAAATGCCGAGCATGTGATGCTGGTCGATTTGGCGCGCAACGACTTAGGCCGGGTCGCCACCGCAGGTTCGGTGATGGTCGAACCCTATCGCGTAATCGAACGCTACAGCCACATCATGCACATAGTCAGCGGCGTCAACGGGCGATTGGCGCCGCGACAGGACGCCTTCGACCTGTTCGCCGCCACCTTTCCCGCCGGCACCCTGGTGGGCGCGCCGAAGGTGCGCGCGATGGAAATCATCGATGAGCTGGAACCCGTAGGCCGCGAACTTTACGGGGGAACCGTGGGCTACTTCGGCCGGCGCGGCGATATGGATCAGGCCATCACCATTCGCACTCTGGTATTTCGCGGCGACTCTTATAGCTACCAGGCGGGGGGCGGCATCGTCGCCGACAGCGTGCCGCAAGCCGAATACGAGGAGCTGATGGCGAAGAGTGCGGTGTTGCGGCGCGCGCTCGAGCTTGCGGCGGGGGGTCTGTAAAGATGCGGCCCAAAATATTACTGATCGATAACTACGATTCTTTCACGTACAACCTGGTGCAGGCGTTTTTGGTGCTGGGAGCCGATGTGGACGTGCATCGCAACGATGTCATCAGTGTCGATGAGGCGCTGGCGCTCGCGCCATCACACCTGGTCATTTCACCCGGACCGGGTACCCCGCGCGACGCTGGTGTTTCCATGCGGATGATCGAGGCGTTCACCGGGCGCATACCGATTTTCGGCGTCTGCCTCGGCCATCAATCGCTGGTGGAGGTATTCGGCGGCAAGGTGGTGCGTGCGGCGCGCCTGATGCACGGCAAGGTGTCGCCTGTCATACATGACGGCAAGGGGCTGTTTGCCGGTATGCCGACAAACTTCGAAGCCGGCCGCTATCACTCGCTGATCGCGGCATCGGACAGCATTCCGTCCGTCCTCGAGGTCACGGCGCATACCGCGGAAGGTGAAATCATGGGGGTGCGGCATAAATCGCTGCCTATCGAAGGAGTGCAGTTCCACCCGGAAAGCGTGCTCACTCCGGACGGCCCAATCCTCATGGGCAATTTCCTGAAGACCTGACATGAGCAATACCCTCGAAATCTCATTGAATCCGCGCCACACGCTCGACACTCTCGTGCAGGGCCGCGACTTGAGCGAAGCCGACGCCGCGGCACTGCTTAACCTGTTGACGACACCTGAGCTTGCGCCCGTGATGGCCGGCGCGCTGTTGGCTGCCTTGCGCACCAAGGGCGTTACCGCTACAGAAGTACGCGGCTTTGCCGGGGCCATGCGCGCGCTGGCACGCAAGCCCGATCTGCCGTCGGGGCTGGATGCCATCGACATCGTCGGTACCGGCGGCGATGCCTCGGGCAGCTTGAATTTATCGACCGGGGCAGCGCTGCTGGCGGCCGCCTGCGGTCTGCCGGTAATCAAGCACGGCAATCGCTCCATTTCCAGCCGCAGCGGCAGCGCTGACTTGATCGAAGCGCTGGGGTTCACTCTGCCGTTGGACGAGGCCCAGGCCGCGCGCTGTTTCGAAGTCACGGGTTTTACCTTTTTATTCGCGCCGTATTTCCATCCCGCGATGCAGGCGGTGGCGCCGATCCGCAGCGCGCTCGGCATTCGCACGGTATTCAATTTGCTGGGGCCGTTGACCAATCCTGCGGCGCCGCGCTTCCGCCTGATCGGCGCTTACGACGCAGCGAGCGCGCAGTTGATGGCTGGGACTCTGGCGGGAATGGACATCGAGCGAGCCTGGGTGGTGCACGGGGCTGCCGGCTGGGACGAAGCCACCCCCATCGGCCCGTTCCTGGCATTCGACGTCAGGCGTGAGTCGATCGAGCGGCGCGAAATCGATCCGCGGGAATTCTCACTCGCGCCGTGCCGTGCCAGCGATTTGGCCGGGGGCGATGCCGCCGCGAATCTCGAGGCCCTGCTGCAGGTATTCGAGGGCCGCGATCGCGGCGCGCACTATGCCGCCTTGGCGCTGCAAAGCGGACTCGCGCTATTCATCGCCGGACGCGCGGCCACGATTCAAGCAGGCATCGACTTGGCCCGCGCCACCGTGGACAGCGGCCGGGCGCAGCAGTGGTTCATGCGCCTGCGGCAGTTCGCGGTAGACAGCGCGCGCGCGGCGAATAGTGCGGCGACATGACGCGGGGCAGGTCATGAGCGGCTTCCTAGACGACATGGCAGGCGCCAGTGCGGCCCGCGTCGCGGAGGCGCTGCTGCATGAATCCATTGCAGACTTGGAGCGCCGCGCGCGGGCGACGGCCGCGAGCCCGCCATTGCACCTGTCCAGCGCGGGATTCGACGTCATTGCGGAGCTCAAGCTACGCTCGCCGGCCGCCGGTGTGCTGGGCAGCGAGAACGAGGACTGGCTGGGTCGCGTCGCCGCTTATGCGCGCGGCGGTGCGGCGGCGGTGTCGGTTTTGACTGAACCCACGCGCTTCGACGGCTCGCTGGAACATTTGCGCCAGGCCGCCGCGGTACTCAAGCGCTGGGGCGTGCCGACCATGCGCAAGGATTTTCTGGTCGATCCCTATCAGGTGCTGGAAGCGCGCGCCGCCGGCGCGGGCGGCGTGCTGGTGATCTTAAGGATGCTGGCGCGGGCCCAAATCGCTGCGCTGCTCGACGTCGCAGCGGAGTACGGTCTGTTCGTGTTGCTGGAAGCCTTCGATGAAATTGATCTGGAAACCGCGCGCGAAGTGCTGAACTCCCGCGCAGCGCCGCTGCAACATGCAGGTCATGCCGAGCAGCTGTTGATTGGCATCAATTGCCGCGATTTGCAGACTCTTAAAGTAGTGCCGGAGCGTTTCGCGGCGCTGGCGCCGCTGCTGCCGCCCGGCATGCCGGCCGTGGCTGAAAGCGGAGTCGCATCCGCGGCCGATGCGCGCAAGATGCAAGACTTAGGGTATGGCTTGGCCTTGATCGGCACCGCCCTGATGGCCGGGGAGGATCCGGCGCGGCTACTGGGGGAAATATTCCAGGCGACGCGGACAGTGCAACCTTAAAATGGCTACACTCGCCGCCATGTGGATCAAGATCTGCGGCATAACCAGTGCCGATGCCGTCGCTGCCGCCGCGGAAGCCAATGTCGACGCGATCGGATTCGTATTCGCGCCCAGCCCTCGCCAGGTGACGCCCGGCCAGGCGGCGCAATTGGCAGCGCTGGCGCCGCCCGGGATACTGCGCATCGCAGTGGCCCAGCACCCGCTGCAAATGAAAGTCGACGAAATTTGTCGAATTCTCAAGCCAGATTACTTTCAAACCGATGTCGAGGATTTGCGCGAATTGAAAATCCCGGCGCACATCAAGGTACTTCCCGTGGTGCGCTTCGGCCGCAAGACGCCGAACCCGTTGCCGGGACGTATGCTGTTCGAAGGCCCCTCGAGCGGCATCGGCGAGCTGGCGGACTGGGGACGGGCGGCCGAACTTGCGCGGCAGACCCAGGTGATTCTCGCGGGCGGTCTGTCGCCGCTGAACGTGGCTGAAGCCATACAAGCCGTGCGCCCGTTCGGGGTGGACGTGAGCAGCGGAGTCGAGCAAGAGCCGGGAGTCAAGGATCCGAAAAAAATACACGAATTCGTCCGCGCGGCGCGCGTCGCCGCGGCGCAGCTGGAGAGCGACTCGTGAATTCACTATTGCGGACGACGTCGGCGCCCGTGTTTCCCGATGCCCGAGGCCGCTACGGCACCTTCGGTGGACGCTATGTTCCCGAGACCCTGGTGCCGGCGCTCGATAGGCTGCAAGCCGGAGTCGATCAGTACTTGCATAGCGCGGATTTTCAGTCCGAGTTCGTGCATGAGCTCAAGACCTGGGTGGGGCGGCCCACCGCACTGTCCTATGCGCCCACCTTGAGTAAACGCTGGGGCGCGCAAGTGTGGCTGAAGCGCGAGGATCTTGCGCACACCGGCGCGCACAAAATCAACAACGCGGTGGGCCAAATACTGCTGGCCAAGCGCTTGGGCGCCAAGCGCATCATTGCGGAGACCGGCGCGGGCCAGCACGGCGTCGCCAGCGCGGCCGCGGCGGCGCGCCTAGGGATGCCCTGCGTTGTTTACATGGGCGCGGTCGATGTGGAGCGCCAGGCGCCCAATGTCGGGCGCATGCATCTCTTGGGCGCCAAAGTGGTGCCGGTCACCGGCGGCGACGCCACCTTGCGTGCCGCCATCGATGAGGCTTTGCGCGATTGGGTGTCGGATCCCGACGGCACCTACTACTGCTTGGGGTCGGCAGTGGGCCCGCATCCCTATCCCTACCTGGTGCGTGAGCTGCAATCCGTGATCGGCCGCGAGGCGCGCGCGCAAATGCTGGAGCAGGCTGGCGGTCTGCCGGATGTGGCGGTGGCCTGTGTGGGCGGTGGTTCGAATGCCATCGGCTTGTTTCATCCCTTCCTGGGCGACGCTGCCGTGAAATTGCTGGGCGTGGAAGCGGGCGGTCGCGGCACCGGTCTCGGAGACAATGCGGCCTCGCTGACCTCCGGAACCCCCGGCGTCTTGCAGGGCAGCTATACCCTGATCTTGCAGGACGCCTATGGCCAGGTGCAGGAGACTCATTCGGTTTCCGCCGGACTCGACTATTCCGGGGTGGGCCCGGAACATGCCTACTTGATGACCTCCAAACGAGTTGCTTACGAGTCGGTAATGGACGAGGAGGCATTGGATGCGCTTGCCGAGTGTGCGAAGTTCGAGGGGATACTGACCGCAATCGAGAGCGCTCACGCGTTTTATGGTGCACGGCGCTACGCCAAGGCTCACCCCGGCGCGAAGATTCTGATCGGCTGTTCCGGCCGCGGCGACAAGGACATGCCCATCCTGCAACGCACCCTGCTGAAGGACCTCTAAATGATGAAGGAAGCGCCCGCGAGCGCGCCGCGCGACTCCATATCCGCGGCGATTCGAGCCGCGGCGGCGACAGGGCGGCCCGCCTTGGTGGGGTTTCTCACCGCCGGCTTTCCAACGCGGCGGGGATTCAAGGAGAATCTGGCCGCGGTTGCCGACGAGTGCGATGTGGTGGAGATCGGGGTGCCGTTTACGGATCCCATGGCCGATGGCACCACCATTCAGCGCGCGAGCTTCGCGGCGCTCGCCGACGGAGTCACGTTGCCGTGGATACTCGAAGAGCTTGCCGGTTTAAACCCGCGGCACACTGCACCCACGCTATTGATGAGCTATTTGAATCCTTTGCTCAAGTTCGGACTGGACAAGCTGCCGCGTGCGGCGGCGTCGGCCGGCGTCGCGGGATTCATCGTCCCCGACCTGCCCTACGAGGAAAGCGGCGACCTTAAGTCGGCGCTGGACGGTGAGGGACTGGCGTTGGTGCAGATGGTAACGCCCGTAACACCGCCGCAGCGTTTGAACATGCTGTGCCGGGAGGCCCGAGGCTTCGTATATGCGGTGACCATGACCGGCACCACCGGCACGCTGCAGGGGCCGGCGGCGGAGCTGCCGCCCGATGTGCTGGAGTACATGGATCGGGTCAGGAGCTGCTCCACCGCACCGGTGTGCGCCGGCTTTGGCATCCGCTCCCGAGAGCAGGTGGCGCGTTTCACGGGCCATGCGGACGGCGTCGTAGTCGGTTCCGCTTTGGTGGAGGTGCTGGAGCGCGGCGGCGATGTCAGGGCGTTTTTGAGGTCTTTGCGCGGGCCTTGAGCATGCGGCGCAGTTCCTGGCGTTTAGGTACATGAAGCGGGTGTTCCGTGCGGCGTCGCTGCTACAGGTGGCGCATGCACGCAATGTGCTGTTGACCGCGGGGATCCAGAGCGAGCTGCGAAATCAGTACCTGGCGGGCGCATTGGGCGATTTGCCCATGCTGGAAACCTGGCCCCAGCTGTACGTCGAGGATGCCGATGAGCAAGTCGCCCTGCGAGCTTTGGCGCGTGCCGCCGTGGCGCCGGCCGGCGAATCCTGGACCTGTGAGCATTGTGGCGAGGTGCTGGAGCCGCAATTTACCAGCTGTTGGCGCTGCGGAACCGGTGCTGCACACGAGCCGTAGCCGCCCAACCCCTACTTCTAAAGGGGCAGTGTCGGACAAACACCGACAAGATCTAGCGTGAAATCTGAGCCGAGGATCAGCGCCTTGCCCTGGCAGGCGGGTCCTGCGCAGGTTACAAATCTAGCGCTGTCTAGTGTAACGATTACACGGGCACGAGGAGGACAGGTAATGAACAGTGTCAGCTTGAGTTTTGCCGAGCGAACCCAACCCGTGACTTCGACCGGCTCCCTTTTGGGGGAATCTGTCGCCATGCGGGAGGTCTTCCGACTCATCGATCGCGTGGGCCCCACCGAGGCCAGCGTGCTTCTGACCGGCGAGAGCGGCTCCGGCAAGGAGTTGGCGGCCAAGTCCATTCACCAGTGCAGCGCGCGCCGCGACGGTCCGTTCCTCGCGATCAACTGCGGTGCCATACCGGCGGGCCTGATCGAGGCCGAATTATTCGGTGACGAGACGGCAAGCCCTGGCGGAGCAGTGAGCGTGCACGCCGGCCTATTCGCTCGCGCCCAAGGGGGGACGCTGCTGCTCGATGAAGTGACGGAGATGCCGCTCGAAATGCAGACCCGTCTGCTGCGGGTGCTGGAGACGCGAAGATTTTACCCAGTGGGGACAAACATGGAAATCATATCCGATGTTCGCGTGATCGCCGCGACCAACCGATGCCCACTGCAGGCAGTGCAGAATGGCCAATTGCGCGAGGATCTGTTGTACCGCTTGGCGGTGTTTCCGGTTGCGCTACCGCCGCTGCGCAGTCGCGGCAACGACGTGGAATTGTTGGCGGAGCATTTCCTGGCGGAACTCAACGCCTTAGGAAGGACGCAGAAACGGCTCTCGGCTGTGGCGCGTATGACGTTGAGGCAGCATAGCTGGCCGGGCAATGTACGAGAACTCAAGAATTGCGTCGAACGCGCCTACATTTTAGGCGATACGGTCCTGGAACTCGCGCCGCTGATTCAGGGCAGCACACGCGACGCCGCGACCGACCGCGAACGGCTCAACATCCGAGTGGGATCGCGCATACATGACATGGAGCGCTCGTTGATCGAGGCGACACTGGACTATTTCAAGGGCAACAAGCGGCGCGCTGCCGACGCGCTGGGATGTAGCTTGAAGACGCTGTATAACAAGCTCAACGGATATTCACAAAGCCAAGAGTGCGCGAATTCCTAAGCGCCCGCCGAACGGAGAATAAATCGTGTCAAGAGTACTCATTGCCGACGATCACGCTGTGGTCCGAGCGGGTTTCAAACAGTTCCTGGAAGCCGATGCCAGCATCAACGCCGTCGGCGAAGCTGCGAGCGGCAACGAAACCCTGAACCAGCTGCGCGAGCAGGAGTGGGATCTGGTGCTGCTCGACATTCATATGCCGGACCGCAGCGGATTGGACATATTGAGGCACATTCAGACCGGCCACCCCACTGTGCGGGTGTTGGTGATGAGCGGGCTCCCGGAGCAACAATACGCGGTCAATGTGTTGCGCGCCGGCGCGAGCGGCTATCTGTCGAAGGACAGCGCGCCCGAGGAATTGATGAAGGCGGTTCGCACCGTATTGTCCGGCCGCCGCTACGTCAGTGCGGCGCTGGCGGAGATTTTAGTGGCCGACCTCGACGGCGACCCCGACAAACCTCTGCACGCGCGCTTGTCCACCCGCGAATTCCAAATTTTTTGCAAAATAGCGGCAGGTCGAGGCGTGTCGGATATTGCCAATGAACTCAGCCTGAGTGTGAAGACCGTGAGCACCTACAGGAGCCGCATTCTGGAGAAGATGAGTTTCACCGCCAATGCGGACATCACCTCCTATGCATTACGCAATGGTCTGATTCAATGAGTAATTCTGTGAGAATCTTCCTACACAAGTACCTGCGAACCCCCCGTGGCCGGCATGCGGCGCATGACCTCATACTGCGCCCGGCATGCACACACACTCAATGGATTCAACGTCAATGGCTCAATGCCTGAGAGTACTTCTCGTCGAAGACTCCAAGGTATTGACGGAGCGATTGACTGAAGCGATACGCCAAATTCCTCAAGTGGAATTGATCGGCACCGCTGACACCGAGGCGGCCGCCGTGGCCTCGGCCACACGCGACGCAGTAGATGTGATCATTCTCGATTTGCATCTGAAGCAGGGCACCGGATTTGGTGTCATGCGCGCGCTGGCCACCGCTCAGGTGAAGCCGCGCATCATCGTCCTGACGAACTACGATCTGCCGGAATATAAGAACGCCGCCATCGCTCTCGGCGCAACGCACTTCCTCGACAAGGCCCGCGACTATGGACGGCTTCCGGAAGTGCTGCACGATATTTGCGAAGCCCACCTCTCGAAACATTGATCGGCTCGGCGCACGTTCTGCGGGGGCAAACAAATCGCTGAACTAGCGCCACTTCGCTTCGCGGCCCCCCGTAACGCCTACACGCCTTCGGGGAATTATGCCCACCCCTCTCTGCTTCACGTCCGACATCAACACCGCTGCGAACTACGTATGCTCCCCACACGTTGGAGCAACGCCCAACGACAAAAGCGGCCTGGGCAAACCGCCACACATTAAGGAGTATCTATGAGAATTCGGATGGCAACATGTACCCGTAGCGCAATCGCGTGTGCGGCATTGACCCTGGGTGTGTCGGCTCTCGCCGCCAGTCCCGTGGCAAACGAAAAAATTGCGGTCGCCAAGGCATCAGTGCAGCGCGCCGAACAGTCCGGCGCACCCGAGCTTGCGCCGGTGGAAATGGCGGCAGCACGCGAGAAGTTGGCACGCGCCGAAAAGGCCGCGACCGACCGTGAAGCAAAGCCGGCAGCCATGCTTGCCGAGCAGGCCGATATCGATGCGCAAATGGCCGAAGCCACCGCGCAGCAACAACGCTCGCACAAGGCAGCGATGGAATTCGACGCCAGCATGCAAGCCTTGCGCGGCGAAGCCACACGCGCCACACAACCTGCACAATAAGGTGTAACCATGAACGCGAAATTAATTTCCGGAATGACTTTGGCGCTGGCTCTGGGCGCGTGCGCAGGGGGGCCAAGACCCAACGCCGCGCTGGAGAGCGCGCATGATGCGGTTCGGGCAGCCGAATCGGATCCGAACGTAAGCAAGTACGCTGCCTTGGATCTCGAGGCTGCGCGAAAGAATCTGGCCATTGCCGACGATGCAGCGCTGCATCACCGCGAATCGGATATCGGACAGCCGGCGTATATCGCTGCGCAAAATGCGCGGCTGGCGCGGATTCACGGTGCTGCCAAAGCGGACGACGCGCGGGTGGCTGCGGGCCAGACTGAGCGCGATCAGATCATGTTGAGCGCCCGGACGCGCGAAGTGCAGAATGCCAAGGCGGCCACCAACGCCGCGCTTGATCAGCGCGATCAGGCGGCGCAGGACGCGGCCATCGCACAGCAGGAGACTGCGCGGCTGCAGGCGGAGGTGGAGCAGCTCAAAGCAACTCCCACGCCGCGCGGCCTGGTGCTGACTCTGGGCGACGTGCTGTTCGACACGGGCAGAGCGGAGCTAAATCCCGGTGCCGGCCGTAAACTCGACCAACTCGCGCAGTTCTTGAACGAGCACAAGGATAGGTTGGTGCAGATCGATGGATTTACCGACAGTGTCGGCACGGATTCGTACAACGAAGATCTGTCGCGGCGTCGCGCGGATGCGGTCAAGTCCGCGCTGCTGTCGCGAGGGGTGGATTCTGCAAGAATCGGCACCGTCGGCTATGGCAAGGCATATCCGGTTGCCAACAACAATGATTCCGGCGGTCGTCAGCTGAATCGTCGAGTGGAAGTGGTCATCGGCGGAAACGACGGCAGGGCTATCTCGCCGCGCAGCTATGATTCGACGACTGGCTCTTTGGTTCGCTAACGAGCGGCTCGAGGCCATAGATCCAACCCTCGCCGACGCCGGCGAGGGTTTTACTTTTAGGCGGACGCAGCTTCGGCAGCCAGCATTCGCGGCAGGGGAATGATGGCGGTCATCACCGTACCGCCGGTCTTCGGAGTGCTCAAGCTCCAAGTGCCGCCAAGCGCGGCTATCCGATGGCGCATGGATGCCAGGCCGTGATGGGAAGTGATGGTTAGCAGGCGCGACGGGGCGATGCCCTTGCCGTCATCCGCGACCCGCAACACAAAGGTGTCACCATCGATCCCGATAGCCAAATCCGCGGATTTGGCCTCGGCGTGTTTCAAAATATTGGTCAATGCTTCTTGGGCGATGCGGAACACTCC
>JANYIY010000310.1 GCA_025358615.1 Gammaproteobacteria bacterium
CCATCCAAAAGCCGCCGCCCAGTCCCATCAGCAAAGTCAGCACCACCGCAGCGATCAAGCCGCGCATCATCAGGCTCTTGACGTCTTGCCGTTCCTGCACGTCGTGTCCGACCAGCATGCTGTAGCCGCCGGGCAGCGGAAAACGCTGCGCTCGCATTTCGTGCTCGCGCGTCTCATCGCCGAACGGCACCGACACTTTGAAGAGAAACCATTTGCCCTGGCCGGCGGTGAGTTTGGGCCATGCCGGCACGTTGCCCGCCACCGGACGCAACTGCGGATCCACCATCAAGTACACCGCGCCGCGCACATCCTGATCTTGCGATCGCTGCTCGATCAGTTCGATGAAATCGCTGCGTGACAGCACCACCATTTGTTCGCGCAGTCCCTGCACTTCGGCTTCGATTAAATTGTCGGTGCTGCTGTCGACCACGCGTGACACGGCAAAATCCACCGCTCCCAGCAAAGCCGCGGCGCCGCAGGCGAATACCACGGAGTAGACGATGGCGATACGAAAGGGCGAGGTATCGAGGACGCCGAGAAAGCGTTGATCGGGTCCCACGGCCGCCGCTATTCGTCTTCGCGCAAACTGTACCCTGCACCGCGTACCGTGTGCAGCAGGGGCTTGTCGAAATCCTTGTCGATCGCCTGCCGCAAACGGCTGATGTGGACGTCGATGACGTTGGTCTGCGGATCGAAATGGTAATCCCAGACACCTTCGAGCAGCATGGTGCGTGTCACCACCTGTCCGCTATGGCGCATCATGAATTCCAATAGTTGAAATTCGCGGGCCGTGAGTTCGATTTTCTTGCCGTTGCGCATCACGCGCCGGGTCATCCGATCGAGTTCCAGATCCGCCAGCTTCAGCTTGGTGTTGGTCTCCGCGTTGCCGTTCTCGCCGCGTCGGGCAAGTGCGTCGATTCGCGCCAGCAATTCCGACATGTGGTACGGCTTGGTCAGGTAATCGTCGCCGCCGGCCCGCAGCCCCGTGATGCGATCGTCGACGTCGCCTAGCGCACTCAAAATGAGCACCGGCATCTTGCGCCCCGTGGCGCGCAACGATTGCACCAAGGCCAACCCATCCATTTTCGGCAGCATTCGATCGACAATCGCGAGGTCGACGGTAATCGAGGACGCGAGTCGCAGACCCTCGAGACCATTCCCCGCAACATCCACCGTGTGCCCTACCGCGCATAGCGCCTTGGACAGGTAGTCGCGTGCGACTTCATCATCTTCAACAATCAAAATATGCATGACCTGCTATCTTACAGGCGTTGGACAGCCGGCACGATAGACTGGGGAAAAGCCGATTTATGCCTGAGGCGAGCTGCGATGTACTGGTGATCGGCGGGGGCCCGGGCGGATCCACCGCCGCGAGCCTGCTTGCGCAACAAGGCTACCGGGTGGTGCTGCTGGAAAAAGCCCGCCATCCCCGTTTCCACATCGGCGAGTCGCTGCTGCCGGCCAATTTGCCCATTCTGGAGCGGCTCGGCGTCGCTGCCCCGGTCCGCGCCATCGGCATGGAAAAATGGGGTGCGGAGTTCGTCTCGCCTTGCGATGGCCGTCGCCAGGAGTTTGCCTTCGCGAGGGCGTGGGATAAATCCATGCCCCTGGCATACCAAGTTCGCCGCTCTGAATTCGACGAGATACTCCTCAGGCGGGCGGCGCAGCTGGGCGCACAGGTCATCGAGGGTTGTAGGGTCCGGGACGTGGATTCTCTGGAAACGCACCCGGCGCGCGATGCAGCCCGGCCGGTGCGGGTGCATGCCGAACACGACGACGGTCGCAACGAAACCTGGACGGCGGATTATGTCATCGATGCCTCGGGCCGCGATACCTTCCTCGGCAACCGTCTCAAGGCCAAGCGCCGCAACAAAAAGCATAACAGCGCAGCCCTGTACGCGCATTTCGCCGGCGCACACCGCGAGTGCGGCAAGCGCGAGGGCAATGTCACCATTTTTTGGTTCGATCACGGCTGGTTTTGGTACATCCCGCTTGCGGACGGCGCCACCAGCATCGGCGCCGTGGTATGGCCTTATTACATGAAGCGCCGCAGCACCTCGGTGCAGGATTTTTTCCTCGCAACGGTTGCTCTGTGCCCGCCGCTGGCCGATCGCTTGCGCAATGCCACCCTCATTTCGGAGGTCGAGGCCACGGGCAACTACTCGTATGCTTGCAATCACAGTCATGGCGCAAACTACTTGTTGGTCGGCGACGCCTACACCTTCGTCGACCCGGTTTTCTCCTCCGGCGTGATGCTGGCCATGAACACTGCGGTCGCGGCCGCCGATGCCATCCATACCTGCCGCACCCAGCCTGCACGAACGCGGGCGGCGTTCAAAGAGTTCGATCGTGTCTCGCGCCACGGACCGAAACACTTTTCCTGGTTCATTTACCGCGTGAGCCACCCGACCATGCGCGAGCTGTTCCTGGACCCGCGCAATGTGCTGCGCATGGAGGAAGCTCTGTTGTCGCTGTTGGCCGGCGACATCTTCGGCCGTACTCCCATCTGGGGACGGCTGCGCATGTTCAAGGTGATGTACTACGTCTTGGCCTGCGCCAGACTGACGCGTTCGTTTCGAGCGTGGCGCCTGCGCACCTTGAATATTCGCACCGAGACGGGCACTTGACCGGTCAATGATGATTGAGATGCCGAAGGCTCTGCTGGCAGTCAGCGTGCTGTGGGCGGCAAGCGGCAGCCAAGGCGCTGCAGCACGGGACGAACCGCTGTACGAATTTGGACTGGGGTTGGGCGCCATCGCCTTCAACGATTATCGGGGGTCCGACACGACTCACGCCTATCCCTTGCCCATTCCTTATATCTTGTACAACGGTAAATTCCTCAAGGCGAATCGCGACGGCATCCGTGGCACCTTGTTCAATCAGGATCGTTGCGAATTGAATCTGAGCTTCGATGCAACCACGCCGGTGCGCAACGATCACGTGCGATACGGCATGCCCGATCTCAAATCAACGGTGGAGCTGGGACCGTCCTTCGACCTGCACCTCATGCGCAGCGATGACGCCCGAGTGAAGCTCGATTTGCGCCTGCCGGTTCGCGCTGCGGTGACGGTCGAAGCCTCTCCCAAAGTTATCGGCTGGACATTTACCCCGCGCTTGGCCCTCGATATCAGGGACCCGTGGGGATTCAATGGTTGGAATCTCGGCTTCTTGACGGGCCCGCTGCACGCCGACCGCCGCTACCATTCCTATTTCTATTCGGTCGCCCCACAGTTCGTGACCAGCGCGCGTCCCGCCTACCAGGCCAGCAGCGGCTACGCCGGAACTCAATTCATTTCTGCCTTGTCCAAGCGCTTTCCGAAGTTTTGGGTGGGCGCCTACGCGCGCTATGACACGCTGGCGGGAGCCACCTTCGTCGACAGTCCTTTGGTGCAGCGCAAAAGCTACATTTCCGGCGGCATTGGCATTTCTTGGATAATCAGCAAATCGTCGCAAATGGTTGCAATCCCCGATTGAGCACCGCATTGATGCTGCGCCCTTTTAAAATCCTCTACGAATATTTCGCTCTCTACACCTCGCTCACACTGCTCGGGCTCATTTGCCTGACTTGGTCGATATTCGCGATTCCGCTTTACTTTATTCTGCCGCGGCAGCTGGGGACGGCCATCGGGCGGCGCGGCATCATGTCGGGCTTCCGTATCTATGCCTGGTCGCTGTCCATCACTCGCACCTACCGCCTGGATTTGCGCGCCGTCGACTCGCTCAAGAATGGACCGCCGCTGATCTTGGCGCCGAATCATCCCTGTCTGATCGACGCGCTGTTGATTCTGACGCGCCATCCGAACATCGTCTGCGTGATGAAATCGGCTCTCATGAGGAATGTGTTTCTCGGCTCCGGCTCGCGTCTCGCGCGCTATGTGCGAAACGAGTCGTCGCGCCAAATGGTCAAAGAATCGGTGGCTCACCTGCGCGACGGCGGCGTGTTGCTGCTGTTTCCCGAAGGCACACGTACCGCGCGGGAGCCCATCAATCCTCTGGTGGGCAGCGTGGGCTTGATCGCCAAACATGCCAAGGTCCCGGTGCAAACGCTGGTGATCGAGACCGATTCGCCCTACCTGAGCAAGGGCTGGCCGCTATTCAAGCGACCCACACTGCCCATCATCTACCGCGTCCGCCTCGGCAGGCGCTTCGATCCGCCGTCAGACGTCGCCGCCTTTACCGCGGAGCTCGATCGGTACTACCGGGAGCAACTCGAACACGCATTGCAGTCGCGCTGGCTGCCGATGGACCGCCATGCCCAATGAACCCAGTGAACCTGGCCGCTCCAGCTCTCACTTGGTGCTCATCCCCAGCTACAACCCCGGCCCGAAAGTGTTTGCCACCGTGCGCGACGCGCTTCGCGTGTGGGCCCCCGTCTGGGTGGTGATCGACGGCAGCACCGATGAATCCGCACAGCGCCTGTCCGCAATGGCCGTGGCCGAGCCCGGTTTACGGGTATTTGTGCTGCCGAGGAATCGCGGCAAGGGCGCGGCAGTGCTGTTTGGGTTGCGCCAGGCGCAGGCCTGCGGATTCACGCATGTGCTGAGCATGGATTCCGACGGCCAGCACCCGGTGGAACGGATTCAGGCATTCATGCAGGCCTCACTTGCCCGGCCCGACGCGATGGTGCTGGGCTGTCCGGTATTCGATGCCAGCGCGCCGGCCCTGCGCGTAAAGGGCCGGCAGATCTCGAATTGGTGGGCCAATCTCGAGACTTTGTGGGCCGGTATCCACGACTCCCTGTACGGCTTTCGCGTGTACCCGGTCGAGGCACTGATCGCGATTATGCGGCGGCAACTCTGGATGCGGCGCTTCGACTTCGACGTCGAAGCGGTGGTACGGCTGTGCTGGCACGGCGTCCCGCCCATCAACCTGCCCGCAGCGGTGCGCTACTTTAGTCTCGAGGAAGGCGGCGTCTCGCACTTCAATTATTGGCGCGACAACGTGCTGCTGACATGGATGCATTTTCGCTTGTTTTGGGGGTTCATTTTGCGTCTCCCCCTGCTTGGCGCACGACGTTTGCTATCGAAGGGGGGTCCGCCGCAGGGCCAAAACCGTTGAGACAGGCGGCCGCCGGCCCGAAACGGGCTCCGACGGCGCGCCGGCGGCTTGGGCTCACCGCCCGTGAGCCCCGGGTTGCCGCTCCCGCCCACCCCTATATAATGCCGGCAACTCAAAACCCCAATCGAAAGCCCCCTATGTCCGACAAAGCGTCGCTCATTCAACAGCCGGCGCCCCTGACCGATATCGCTCTGCAGCGGGAAATTGCCGGTCTGCTGGTCCGAGCATTGAACCTGGAAACCCTGCCGCAGGATATCGATCCTGCGGCCCCGCTGTATGGCGAGGGGTTGGGGCTCGACTCGATCGATATCTTGGAGGTGGCGCTGCTCGTCTCCAAGCAGTACGGCATTCAACTGCGAGCCGACGCTTCGGAAAATCAGCAGACCTTCCGTTCCTTGAGGCATCTCTCCGAGTACATTGCGGCACATAGGACCAAGTAGCGATGAGTTGGCGGCGTAGAGTGCAGCTGGCTGCGATCATCGCGTTCGTCATCGCTTACGCGGGACTCTCCCACTACAGTAATTCCATCGCGAAGACCCATGATGTGGGGGTCGGTCTGGCATTGGGACCCGTACTCTTGATTGGTCTCGTGCTGCTGTGGCGTTGGACCCATTTGCTGGTCGCGCTGCTGGCGGCGGCGGCGGCCGCGCTGCTGTTGCGCCACTACTGGCCGCTATTGGAAAGGAATTTCTCCGTGGTCTATCTGCTGCAAGAGGCCGGTTTCTACAGCCTGATGGCGGCCAGTTTCGGCTGGTCGCTGCGCGGCCATGAAGTGGCTCTGTGCACGCAGCTTGCGGACAAGGTGCATGCTCCCCTGAGCGCCCAGGAGGTACGCTATACGCGCCAGGTCACCGCGGCCTGGACGGTGTTTTTTCTCGCAATAACACTGGTGACATTGGCTCTGTTCACCCTCGCGCCGCTGCGCATTTGGTCGCTGTTCGCGAATTTCGTCGTGGTCCCGCTGATGGTGCTGATGTTTGCGGCCGAATATGCCGTACGGCGGCGCGTGCTGCCGCAGGCAGAGCGCTCAGGGCTGCTGGCCGCGGTTCGCGTCTATTTCGCGAGTCCACATTAGGCGGCCGCTGATGGATACGATAGCGTTACTTTCCCACAGCACCCCGACGGCGATAGTTGCGTACCGGGCCGGCATCCCCGTCACCGCGCAACAGTTCCTCTGCGACGCCAAGCGCCTGACGGAAAGCCTGCCCGCAGGCGAACACGTTCTGAATGTCTGTGCGGATCGATACCGCTTTACGGTCGGTCTCGCCGCCTGTCTCATCACGGGACGCGTCAGCCTGTTGCCCTCGACGCACACGCCTGAAGTGATCGGGCAATTGGCAGCGTTTGCCCCGGACGCATTCTGTTTGACGGACGATGCGCACTGCGACATCGGCCTGCCCCAACACTATTACTCGGAAGGCCCAGGCCAACCGGACGCCGCCGCTGCTTGGTCCGTGCCGCAAATTCCGGTGCAGCAGCTCGCGGCCATCGTGTTTACCTCCGGGTCGACCGGCACCCCGCTGCCCTACCGTAAGACGTGGGGCCGGCTCGCCGGCTGCGTGCGCGATGGCGCGCCTCGCTTGGGGCTGCTGGACGGCCGATCGCACACCCTGATCGGCACGGTCCCGGCGCAACACATGTATGGCTTCGAATCCACGGTGCTGCTGGCCCTGGTGAGCGGCAATGCCTTCAGCGCGGAGCGGCCCTTTTACCCCGCGGATGTCGCAGCCGCGATGTCGGCAGTGCCCCGGCCGCGCGCCTTGATCACCACTCCGGTGCACTTGCGTGCGCTGCTCACCTCGGCAGTGCAACTGCCCAGCGTGGATCTCATCGTATCGGCAACCGCCCCTCTGGAGCAGGACCTGGCGCGCGAAGTCGAAATGAAATTCCACACCACATTGCTGGAAATCTATGGCTCCACGGAAACCGGCCAGATCGCCATGCGCCGGGCGGCGCAGTCGGCTGCGTGGCGGCTATGGCCCGGCGTTCGCTTGCAGGTCGCAGGCGACCAGGTGTTCGCGCACGGTGGGCACGTCGAACAATTGACGCCGATGTGCGATGTCATCGAACTGCTCGACGACGAGGAATTCCTGCTGCACGGGCGTCTGGCGGACTTGGTCAATGTCGCCGGCAAGCGCAGTTCGTTCGGCTACTTGAACACCCAACTGAATGCCATACCCGGCGTCGTCGACGGCGTGTTTTTTCTGCGCGAGACCGGCGGCGGCGCCACCGGCGTTGCCCGCCTGGGCGCGGTCGTGGTCGCGCCGACCTTGAGCGTTGCCGCCCTCACCGAACAATTGCGCCAGCGCATCGATCCGGTATTCCTGCCGCGCCCGTTGATCATGGTCGAGCGTTTGCCGCGCAATGCCACCGGCAAGCTGCCACAGCAAGCCTTGCAAAGCCTGGCAAGCACTCACCTACAGATGAATGAGTCGACGTGAGCACGCCGATGGCAGCCGCCATGCACAGCCCGATCGCGGTCCCGGTAGATCACCCGGCGTTTGCCGGCCACTTTCCGCAGTTCCCCGTGCTGCCGGGAGCCGTGCTGCTCGATGAGGTATTGCAAATCATCGAGCGCGAGCGGCGCATCGACCTTGCGCAGTGGCGCATAACATCCGCCAAGTTTCTCGGTGCCGTTCGTCCCGGCGATGTGCTCGACTTGGAGCATATCGCCCCCCACAGCGGTCTGATTCGCTTCACCGTTCGTGCCCTGGAGCGTACGGTGGCCAGCGGCAGCCTTGCCGGCGCAGCGCCGCCGGGCGACGCCGTATGACACCCAACGCCGACCATCTCGCGCAGCGGCCACGCAAGGCGGATTGGATCAGGCACCGCGAGCGCGGCAGCATCGCACTGCTGCGCATCATGGCGTTCGTTTCGCTGCGTTTGGGCAGAACTCTGAGCCGCGGCCCCCTCTACGGGATTGCGATTTATTTCTTCCTGTTCGCACCGGGTGCGCGCCGTCATTCTCTGCACTATTTGCGCCTCGCGCTGGGCCATGCGCCCCGGGCTCGCGATCGTTTTCGTCAGATCCTGAGCTTTGCCACCACCATTCACGACCGAGTCTATTTGATCAACGAGCAATTCGAGCTGTTCAATATCACGCTTGAAGGTGAGCCCTTGCTGTTGGCGCAGATTGACAGCGGCCGCGGCGCTCTGCTGATGGGCGCGCACATGGGAAGCTTCGAAGTGATGCACAGTCTCGGCCGGCGCCGCAGCGGACTCAAAGTCGCCATGGCCATGTACGAAGAGAACGCGCGCAAAATCAACGCCACACTCGCGGCCATCAATCCTCGAGCCGTTACCGACATCGTGCCCCTCGGCCGCATCGACGCCATGCTCAATATCGCCGAGCGCCTCGACCGCGGTGCATTCGTCGGCGTGCTCGGAGATCGCACGCTGGGCGGCGAACCGGTGCAGCCCGTGACTCTGTTGGGCGAGCGTGCCTACCTGCCAACGGGTCCGATGCGTGCCGCAGCCATGTTGCGCTGCCCGGTGTTCTTCATGGCCGGCCTGTATCGAGGCAGAAATAACTATCATGTGGTGTTCGAGAGGGTCGCGGATTTTTCCTCGACTGCCGCAGGCAGCCGCGAAGTCGCGGTGCGCTCGGCGGTTGAGCGTTACGCCGCCGCGCTCGACCGCCATTGCCGCAGCGATCCCTATAATTGGTTCAATTTCTACGATTTCTGGGCTGCGCGGCCCGAAGCTTTGCACGCATGATGCCGCGCGTCGCAGGCGTTTTGTCGCGCGTCGCAGGTCTGTTGCTGCTGGCCGCTTTGGGCGGGGCAAGCGGCGATCTTGACCAGGTGATGGCGCTGCTGGCCCAACGCCAGCATGGGCGCGTTGAGTTCATCGAGCAGCAGTTCCTGGCCGTTCTGAAGCGGCCGGTCGAGTCCTCAGGCGAACTACGCTACGACGCACCGGATCGTTTGGAGAAGCGTACTCTGCTGCCCAAGAAGGAAACCTTGGAACTGGCCGGCGGCATATTGACGACGCAGCGCGGCGCGCGCCGTCGTGTGCTCGACTTGCATCGCTATCCGCAGATTCTGCCCTTGGTCGAGAGTATTCGCGCCACGCTGGCGGGCGACCGGGCGGCACTCGAGCGGGTGTTTCGCATCGAATTTGCCGGCAGCGTGGAGCGCTGGAGCTTGACGTTGGAGCCGTTGGATCAAGAATTGCTGCGCACCGTGAAACAGGTGCAAATCGACGGTTCGCGAGATCAATTGCATCGCATAGAAATTCGCCAGGCTGATGGCGATCGATCGCTGATGACCCTGCGCACGCCTGCCGCGCCATGAACCGGCAGCGCACGCGCGCAGCGGCGCTGTGGGTCTGCTGCGTGGCGCTGGCGTCTATCGTGGTGGCGCGGGCCCATTACATCACCGACCTGTCCGCCTTCCTGCCGGCCCACCCCACCCCCACGCAGCAATTGTTGGTGGATCAGCTGCGCGACGGGCCGGCCTCGCGCTTGATCCTCGCCGCCATCGACCAAGGGGAGCGCTCGGCGCGCGCGCGAGTATCCATGGCAATGGCAAGGCGCTTGCGCGCCGACCCGCAGTTCGCCAGCGTCAACAACGGCGAACCGGTGAGCGCGCAGCGCGATCGAGAATTTTTATTCCGGCACCGTTATCTATTGAGCGACAGAGTGACGGCTGCGCACTTTTCCGCCGACGGTCTGCATGCCGCCATTGCGGACAGCATCGAGGAATTAGCATCACCCGCCGGCCTGCTGCTCAAGTCGCTGCTGCCGACCGACCCCACGGGCGAAATGTTGCACATCCTCGATGAACTGGAGCGCATGCCGCAGCCGGCGACCGCTGACGGCATCTGGGTGTCCCCGAGCGGCACCCGCGCCCTGCTGGTGGCACAAACCGCGGCCGGCGGCTCCGATACCGATGCGCAGGAAAGTGCCATCAAGGCCATCCGCGCAGCATTCATCGCGGCGCTGAGCGAGTCGCCGGACAGCGGCACCAAGGCTCTGCAATTGAAATTGAGCGGGCCCGGTGTGTTCGCCGTCGATGCGCGCGCCAAGATCGAGCGCGCCGCCGTACGCCTGTCCATCGTCAGCGGCATCCTGGTCGTGACTCTATTGTTTGCCGTATACCGATCGGCGACTGCGCTTGCCCTCGGCCTTGCGCCGGTGGCGAGCGGTGCGGTGATCGGCGTTGCCGCCGTCGCCTTGGGTTTTGGCGCGGTTCACGGTATTACCTTGGGCTTCGGCATCACCTTGATCGGCGAGTCGGTGGACTATTCGATTTATTTTTTCGTGCAATCGCACGCGACCGCCGCGCAGAGTTGGCAGCGCGCATGGTGGCCCACCATCCGCTTAGGGATGCTGACCTCGGTGGTCGGCTTTGCGTCGCTGCTTCCCTCCGGCTTTCCTGGCCTCGCGCAACTCGGGCTGTACTCCATCAGCGGGCTGGTGGCGGCCGCGCTGGTGACGCGCTTCGTGCTGCCCGCGCTGCTGCCGAGAGGCTTCGTGATTCACGACGTCGCGCCCTTGGGCGCCCGCGTTGCAGGGTTGCTGCGGCCGGTGCGGCGGACCAGCGGCAGGGCCATCGCGGCGTTTGCTGTGGCGCTGGCGGGCGCGGCGCTCGTGGTTCTGCTGCGACATCAGGGCACGCTGTGGAATCGAGAACTCGCGGCTTTGAGTCCGATATCCGCGGCGGACCAGGACTTCGACGCCAAGTTGCGCGCCGATTTGGGCGCCGCCGACGTGCGCGAGCTGGTGGTGGTCTCAGGACCCACGCTCGAATCTGCGCTTGAACTCGCGGAGCACGCCGCCACGGCACTCGCGGTGTTGGTCGACGCCAAGGTGATCGGCGCTTTTGACAGTCCGGCGAATTATCTGCCCAGCATGGCCACCCAGAAAGCGCGCCGCGACAGCCTGCCCGATGCGCGGCAATTGCGAGCAAACATACGACAAGCCAGCGCCGACTTGGGGCTAAACGAGGCTGTGCTGCAGCCCTTTTTTGCCGATGTCGAGTCGGCACGGCAGGCGCCGCTGATCGGCGCCCAAGACCTGCAGGGAACCTCGCTCGGCACGGGCTTCGATGCGCTGATCATGCATCAGAAGAATCGCTGGAATGCGATTCTGCCGCTGCACGCGGCGGCCGGGGCCCAGGCAGTCGACACGGCCCGGGTGCGCGCGGCGCTCCAAGAAGCGCAGCTCACCGCGGCGCAAGCACTCGACCTGAAGCAGGAATCGGATGGCCTGTATGCCGGCTACTTGACCGAGGCGATTCGCATGTCGCTGACGGGTGTGCTGGCCATCATCGTGCTGCTATTGGTTGCGCTGCGCTCGCCGCTGCGGGTGGCGCGGGTGATGGCACCGTTGTTGCTGGCGGTGCTCGCCGTGGCCGCCGGCCTCGCCTTGAGCGGAGTGCAGCTCACTATTTTGCACCTGGTGGGCATGTTGCTCATCGTCGCCGTCGGATCCAACTACGCCTTGTTCTTTGACCGGCAAGCCAGCGTGCACGAGCCCGGCGGCGAGTCGCTGACGCTGGCCTCGCTGGTGATCGCCAATGCGAGCACGGTGATCGCCTTCGGCCTGCTCTCCTTCTCGCAAATTCCGGTATTGGTCGCGCTGGGCGCCACGGTGGCACCGGGCGCATTTTTGGCGCTGCTGTTCGCCGCGGTGCTGG
The DNA here is from genome assembly GCA_025358615.1 of Gammaproteobacteria bacterium. GTDB lineage: Bacteria > Pseudomonadota > Gammaproteobacteria > Steroidobacterales > Steroidobacteraceae > Bog-1198. The sequence continues at coordinate 11,700 of JANYIY010000310.1, forward strand.
CTCGCACCGAGCCGCCGCGTGCATAGCATTTGCGTCCCTGCGGCGGCCCCGGCCGCGGCGCCCACCCGCATGGTGTGGTTGCCCGGCGCCTATCACGGTGCGCAAGACTTTTTAAGCGCCGGCTTTGCCGATGCGGTGCGCTCGCTGCAACTGAATCTGGACCTGATATTTGTCGACCTGGAATTGGCACACGTGGGCGATCGCAGCGTGCTTACGCAGCTGCGATCCGATATTGTGCTTCCGGCACGCTCGGCGGGCGTTTCTCTGTGGCTGGGAGGGATCTCGCTCGGCGGGCTCATTGCGCTGGACTACGCCGCCTCCTACCCCGATGAGCTCGACGGGCTGTGTCTGCTGGCTCCCTATCTCGGCAATCGGATGTTGACCGCAGAAATCGCGCAGGCGCCGGGCCTTGCGGCATGGCAGCCGGGTGCACTTGCGGAAACCGACGAGGAACGCCGAATATGGCGCTATATAAAGAACCGTCGCGCCGCTGCAAGGCCGCTCTATCTGGGGTTCGGTGAGGGAGACCGCTTTTCCACGGCACACAGGTTGCTGGCGGGCACGCTGCCGCCGGCTGCGGTAAATGTGATCGCGGGCGGCCACGACTGGGCGACTTGGTCCCGGCTATGGGAGAATTTTTTGGATTCGCATTTCAGTTGAGCAATCAGCGCGCGCCATGGCGTTGGTCACCGTCGCCGCTGTTGTATGCGTCCGCCGCCGTGCATCTCGGCGCCGCGGCGGCGGTGCTGGCGCGGCCGCGGACGTGGCCGTGGGCCTTAGGAGCGGTGGCGGTGAACCACGTGGCATTGGCCGCGGCGGGACTGTGGCCGCGCAGCCAGCTGCTCGGGCCGAACTGGACCCGGCTGCCTATGTGCAACGCCGTGACCGGTGACATCGCCATTACCATCGACGATGGCCCGGATCCCGCGGTGACGCCGCTGGTGTTGTCGGCGCTCGCCCGACACCGCACCCACGCAACTTTTTTTTGCGTGGGCGAACGTGTCGAACGTTTTCCGGATCTGGCGCAGGAGATCGTGCGCCTCGGACATGACATCGAGAATCATAGCCAGCGGCATCGCCACAACTTCTCGCTGCTCGGTCCCGGCGGCATGAGCACTGAGATTTCGCGCGCCCAGGAAAGTATTGGGCGAGTGACCGGCAGCATCCCGCGATTTTTTCGTGCGCCGGCCGGCCTGCGCAATCCATTCCTCGATCCTATACTGGCGCGCCTGCAACTACGCCTGGCGAGCTGGACGCGCCGCGGGTTCGACACCGTCACCACCAATGCAGAGACCGTGTTGCGGCGCCTTGCGGATCCCCTGCAAGGCGGCGACATCCTATTACTGCACGACGGCAACGCGGCTCACGCTCCTGGCGGTCAAGCGGTGATCCTGGAGGTCCTGCCGCGGCTGCTCGACGCGATCGCCGCCAAGCAGCTGCGTCCTGTCACGCTGCGTTCGGCGCTACCGCCATGAAACCTCTGTTGGTAAATACCTTCACCGCCAGCAGCTGCATCGGCACGGGTCTGGCAGCGACGTTCGAGAACCTGGTCGGCCAGCACAGTGGCCTTAAACGCTGTGCTTTCGAAACCGTGGATATCGAGACCCATGTCGGCGAAGTGCCCGGCGTCGATGCCGTGCGGCTGCCACAAAACCTGCACAAATTCGAATGCCGGAACAATCGGCTGGCAGAGCTGGCCCTGCAGCAGGACGGTTTCTTGCAGGCCGTGCAGCAAGCGGCCGGGCGCTGGGGTCGGCGCCGCGTGGGGGTATTCATGGGCACCAGCACCGCAGGCATTCTGCAGACCGAGCTTGCCTATCGCGCGCGCGATCCGGTCAGCGGCGCGCTGCCGTCGAACTTCGAGTACGGCACCACTCACAATTCCTTTTCCGTGGCCGATTACGTCCGGCAACGATGTCGCCTGGAAGGGCCCGCCGTCGCGATCTGCTGTGCCTGTGCGTCCAGCGCCAAAGCCTTCGGTTCGGCACGGCGCATGATCGAGGCCGGGCTCATCGATGCTGCGCTCGTCGGCGGAGTAGATTCGCTGTGTCTCACGACGCTGTATGGTTTTCACTCACTGCAGCTGACGTCGCCGGCGCCGTGCCGTCCCTTCGATGTCGCGCGCGACGGCATCTCCATCGGCGAGGCAGCGGCATTTGTCCTGCTCGAACGGGCGCCGCAGAATGCGGCTGCCGACTCGGTGTTGTTGCTGGGTATCGGTGAGTCGAGCGATGCCTACCATATGTCGGCGCCGCATCCCGAAGGACTGGGCGCGCGCCGCGCGATGCAAGCCGCGCTGCAAGCCGCACAGCTCGAGCCCGGGGACATCGACTACATCAACCTGCATGGTACCGGCACCCTGAGCAATGACCGCTCCGAAAGCCAGGCGGTCACCAGCCTGTTTGGTCCAACCACGCCTTGCAGTTCCACCAAGGGCGCCACCGGCCATACCTTGGGTGCGGCGGGCGCGTTGGAGGCGGTCATCAGCACTCTTGCGATTCAGAACGGCTTGATGCCGGGCGGCGTGCGGACCAGCACCATCGACCCGACCCTGATGGCACACTATATTAAGGACAATCGCCGCGCTCCGACCTCGCGGGTGCTCTCCAATTCATTCGGTTTCGGCGGCACGAACTGCAGTTTGATCTTCGGGCGCCCAGAGTGAGCTTATCCGCCTACGTGAGCGGCCTCGGCGTGCTGGGTCCGGGACTGTCGAACTGGCCGCAGGCCGCTGCGGTGCTGGCGGGCCGAGCGGTGTACGCGCCGGCACCCGCCGTGTTGCCGACGCCGACGCTGTTGGCCGCTGCGGAGCGGCGGCGTTCCGGTCGCGTCGTCAAACTCGCACTGGCCATTGCGCTCGAGGCCACGTCGCAAGCCGGCGAGGACCCCACGGAACTCGCCAGCGTATTTTCATCCTCGGGCGGCGACGGACACAACTGCCATGAACTGTGTCAGGCCTTGTCGCTCGCCGGCCGCGAGATATCGCCGACGCGCTTTGCCAACTCGGTGCATAACGCCGCCGCGGGTTATTGGAGCATCGCCACCGGCGCAATGGCGGAATCGAATGTTTTGTGCGCCTTCGATGCCAGCTTCAACGCCGGCCTGCTCGAGGCAATGTCCCAGGTCGCGGTCGACGGCGCAGCGGTTTTGTTGGTTGCCTATGATTCGGAATATCCGCAGCCCTTGCACGCGAAGCGACCGCTGCCCGATGCCTTCGGCGTCGCCATGCTTCTGACTCCGCAACGGCGCGCCACTTCGTCGGCACGGCTGGACGCGATGCTGACCGATGAATCCTTCGATCGTATGGCGGACCCGGCCTTGGAGGAATTGCGCCGCTCGATTCCGGCGGCGCGCTCGCTGCCGTTGCTGCGTTTGCTGGCCCGAGGGGAGGCGGGGCGTGCCGTCCTCGAATACCTCGATGTGTCGCGCATGGCCGTGCAAGTGGCACCATGCACTTAGACCGTCACTGGATTGAGCAGAACATTCCCCATCACGGCCGCATGTGCCTGCTCGATGAAATCATCGAATGGGATGCACAGCATGTGCGCTGCCGCAGCAGTACGCATCGCGCCGCCAATCATCCGCTGCGCTCGCACGGCCGTCTCGGCATCGCCTGCGCAATCGAATACGCGGCGCAGGCCATGGCCGCGCACGGCGCCCTGGCAGCAGGGATCCGGGCCGGAGCGGTGGCCGGCGCCGCTGCCGGCGGCGCGGCCCAGCCCAAGCCCGGCTTTCTGGCCGGCTTGCGCGATGTTCAGCTGCACGTGCTGCGCTTCGATGACATGCCAGCAGATCTGATTTGCGACGTCCTACTGCTGGCAGGCGACGGCGGCACCGCGCTGTACGAATTTGCAGTGTCCTGCGGCGCACAGCGGCTGCTCCGCGGCCGCGCGACGGTGGTCTTCGATGCCAACAAACGGCTGAACGGAATCTATGAATAAAACAGCGATTCGTGCCTTGGTGACGGGCGGCAGCGGCGGCATCGGAGCGGCTATCTGCCGGCGCTTGAGCACGGCCGGCTACTTCGTCTATGTCCATGCGCATCGCAGTACGGCGGCCGCGCAATCCATCGTCGAGGGCATCGTCGCCGCCGGCGGCCGCGCGGCGGCAGTTCATTTTGATCTGACCGATGCGGCCGCGACACGCGCGGCGACGGAGCGATTGCTCGAGGACGGACCGGTGCAGGTGTTGGTGAATAATGCCGGCATTCACGACGATGCCGTGTTTCCGGGAATGAGTCCCGCGCAATGGCACGGCGTCATCGACTTGTCGGTGCACGGGTTTTACAACGTGACGCAGCCACTGATGCTGCCCATGATTCGCACGCGTTGGGGACGAGTCATCAGCATATCGTCGGTCACGGCGCTGATGGGCAATCGCGGCCAGGTCAACTATGCGGCCGCCAAGGGTGCATTGAACGCCGCCACCAAGGCGCTGAGCCTCGAGGTGGCGAGCCGCGGCATCACCGTCAACGCCGTGGCGCCGGGCATCATAGCCACGGGCATGGGCGATGCGGCTTTCGATGCCGCCGCCATCGCCGACATGGTGCCGATGAAGCGCGCCGGCAGCGCCGCGGAAGTCGCGAGCCTGGTGGCATACCTCGCCTCCGAGGAAGCCGGCTACATTACCGGTCAGGTCATTTCCATCAACGGCGGGATGATCTGATCAGGCATAGGCATCGACGGCGCCGCTCGAGAGCCGCGGTCGCGACACGGCCGCCGCGGGCGCCGCTGCCGCAGAGCTGAGATTTGTCGCGGATGTCCACTGGTAGGGCTGCGCATGAGCGGAGCGATCCTGAAAATTGCGCTGCGAGACGTCGACGCTCACTTGGCCGAACCCTTGTGCACCCAGCATTTCGCGCAGCTTGGGCGAGCTCGACTCCAGCGCATCGCGCGTCACCGCACTATGACTGGTGAGCCACACCTGCGCGTGATCGCCCTGCACCGAGATCCGTACTTCGATGGGTCCGAGCTGCGGCGGATTGATCTGCAATTTCGCGCTGGACAGATTGTTATCCACCATCCAGGAGACGCGATCCGCAAGTCCTTGACCGAACTCGGGTGTATCCACCCCGGCCGCGACCTTCAGTGTCGGTGCTGCGGCAACATCGGTGGCACCTGCCGAATTGACGGAAAATTGCGCGGCGCCCGCCGCTCCGGCCGAAGTATCCGACAGCAACGAATTGCCATTGTCGCTACCGGCATGCCTGTCTGCTCCGCTGGTACCCACGGTTTCCGTCTGCACCGCGGCGCTTGCGGCTTGCGCGGCGGCCGTGGGTCGTCCGCCAGCAACCAATAGTCCCTGCGTGGGCGTGCCGTTCGCACCCGCCGCGCCGTTCGCACCTGCCACGCCCTTGGCCCCGGCCGCAGCAGGCGTTGCTAAATCAGCCGGCGCCGACAAAGTGGAATCGGTGGTTGCGGCGTTGTCCGCGACGACGCCGGTCGCTGCTGCGATCGCCGCCGCGCTTGCGGCTTGCGCACTGGGATCGGTTCCGTTCACGGTTCCGTTCGCAGTTCCGGTCGCGGCTCCGTTCACGGTTCCGGTCGCGGCAGAACTCCGTGCAGAGGTCGCTGCGTCGTTGGCCGCGGTCGCCGCCGTGGCCGTCAGAGTGGCACGCCCAGGGTTTCCCCCCACCGCTGGACGCCCCGCAGCCGCGGCGCCTTTCGGCGGCGCCAATTCCGGGACGGGTGGAATGGCCTGGGCGGTACGCGAGTCCTGCATCGCGCCGACGACAGGCGTGCCGGCGGATCCCGGCCCGGCAGGCGGTCCAAGTGCTGCATTGGGCGCGCCAGCCCCGGCACCGGCCGGCAGACGCATGGAGGCTGAAAATCCGGCGACGAGGCCGGCCGCGCCCCGATCATTCGCGGCAGCGGGCGACTGCGTAGAGACGCCGGCTGCGGCCTGTTCGGCCGCCTTAACGTCCGCACCCGAGATAGCGGCAGCACCTGCGGCTGTGCTCTGAGTGGCGGCGCCACCCGCGGCGGAGCCGATGGCCGTCGCCGACCCCGCACTGTCGTTCGATCCTGTTCGGCCGGCGGCCGCACGGTCCGGCGTTGCGCCTGCTGCGGCGCCCGCCATCGCCGCAGGCGGCGAGATATTGCCCGTTACCGGCAATTGTCCGCCGTCCGAGCCGGATCCGCCCGGCCCATGCCCTGCCGTTTTACGCGCGGGCTTGGCGCCGGCCTTGCTCAGCGCCGCCGCAAAATCCCCGTCTTTGCCACCGTAGTTAACGGAATTGACCGCGGCCGCGGAGCTAAGCTGCGCCGGGTCGGAGGCGATCGGGGTCTGCGGTGCCGCGGGTGTTGCATTCATACCCTGGGAATAGCAAGCCCTGTGCCAAGCGGTGGGCGGTCGCACGCCGCGCCCCCGATCGCGCCAATCAGCCGGCAAGACTGGGGATGGGGATGCGCTTGGGCGCGAACGGGCGCTCGCAGCGCAGGAAGCGGCCACGGCCGGCGGTGGATTGAACCTCACCGTCCGCGTAGACGATGTCGCCGCGCGAAATGGTCATGACCGGCCAGCCTCGCACCGCCATGCCCTCGTACGGGGTGTGGTCGACCGCGTGGTGCAGCATCTCGTTGCGGATCGTCATGCTCTTGTGCGGATCCCAAATCGCGAAATCCGCGTCCGATCCCAGCGCAATGACTCCCTTGCGCGGGTAGAGTCCGTACAGCTTGGCCGGCGTGGTCGTAGTGATGTCGACGAATCGATTGATGCTGAGGCGTCCGTCGCCTTGCGTCGCCGAAAAGAATAACGGCAGCCGCGTTTCGATCCCCGGGATGCCGTTCAGAATATCCTTGAACGGCGTCTTCGGCCCACCGGCAATCTTGTCCGCATAGTTCCACGGCGAGTGGTCCGATGAAAACACCGCCAGTGTCCCGTCCAACAGGCCGCGCCACATCTGCGGCTGATTGGCGCGCTCGCGGGGAGGCGGCGTGCACACGCATTTGGCGCCGCTCATATCCGCCGTATCGATGTCCTCCGCTGACAGGAATAGATATTGAGGACAGGTCTCGGCATAAATTGCCAGGCCGCGCTGCTGCGCACGGCGCACCTCCTCGACCACGCCGGCCGAGGAGACATGCACGATGAGAATGGGTGTCTCGATGAGTTCCGCGAAGCTGATCGCTCTGAACGCAGCCTCGCGCTCGCCGATGTCTGGGTGGGCAGTGACGTGGTAACGAAGCGCAGTCTTTTTCGCCTCCAGCAGCCGGTCCGTGAGCCAGCGAATGCAGGCATCGTTCTCGGCGTGCACCATGACCATGACGCCCTCGCGACGTGCCAAGTCGAGAATATTCAACACCTCGTAGTCGTCGAGCTTGAGTCCCTCATAGGTGAGATAGATTTTGATCGAGGTGCAGCCCTGTTCGATCAGCTCCGGCAATTCCTCCGACAGCACTCGCGGAGTGGGATCGCCGACGATGAGATGAAAGCCGTAGTCGATATGTGCCTTCGGGCGCGCGCGTTCGTGATAGTCATCGACGATTTGGCGCAGCGATTGGCCGCGCATCTGCATGGCGAAGGGCAGCACTGTGGTGTTGCCGCCGCAGAGCGCAGATAAGGTCCCGCTGCGGAAATCGTCCGCGGTGCTGCGACCTTCCCAGGGCTGCTGATCCATGTGGCAGTGGCTGTCGACTCCGCCGGGAAGCACCAGCCGGCCGGCGGCATCGACGGACTTGCGGGCACGCAGTATCTCGGGACCGATGCGCGCAATCAGGCCGTTGCGCACGCCGATGTTCGTCGCCACGGGACCGTCCGGCAGCACGACTGTGCCGCCGCTAATCGCCAAATCGTATGGCTCGTCGCCGGCTTGCGCCAGCGCTTGTCGCTGAGTCGATTCGAGGTGATCCACGTTCAAGCATTCCTTGTGGGCTGGCCTTGGGGCTATGATAACTTTTGACCGACACGGACAGGCATATTCTGAGCACAGACAATTCCAACTCGGCGGATATTCTCATCATCGGCGGCGGGATCGCCGGTGCCGCGGCGGCCTACGAGGTCGCCGCGTTCAGTTCGGTGATTGTGCTCGAGCGCGAAAGCCGCTGTGGATATCATGCAACGGGGCGGTCGGCGGCGAGTTTTACTGAGAATTACGGCGGCGAGCTGGTGCGCCGGCTGGCGCTAGCCAGCCGTGCTTTCCTCGAAGCACCTCCACCGGGATTCAGCGATCATCCGCTACTGTCGCCACGCGGCATGATTACCATCGGCAGGGCGGATCAGCTGGAACTGCTGCAGCAAGCACTCGAGCAGGCGCGCGCGTTGGTACCCAGTATCACGCGGATCGAGGTTGCGGCCGTGATTGCCCGGGTGCCGATTCTGCGGCGGGATTATGTCGCCGGCGCGTTCGTCGAACCCCATTCCAGGGAAGTCGACGTCCATGGGTTGCACCAAGGGTACTTAAGTGCGGCAAAGAAGCGCGGCGCACGTATCCTGGTGAATGCCGAGGTGCGCAGCGTCGAGCGCAAATCCGGCCGCTGGTGGCTGACGACGACGGCGGGCACCTACTGCGCGCCCACGCTCGTCAACGCGGCGGGAGCCTGGGCCGACGGCATTGCAGGGCATGCGGGTGTGCGCCCTCTTGGATTGGTGCCGAAACGCCGCACCGCGTTTAACATACCCGCACCGGCGGGGATCGATATTCGCGGCTGGCCATTGATCAATGACGTCGCCGAGGAATTCTATTTCAAGCCGGATGCCGGACAGCTGTTCGTCTCGCCGGCTGACGCCACACCCAGCGCCGCCGTCGATGCCCATGCCGAGAATCTCGACGTGGCGGTCGGGGTCGAGCGCTTGGAGCGCGCCACCACCTTGAACGTGCAGCGCGTCTCGCGCAGCTGGGCGGGCCTGCGTACCTTCGCGGCCGATGCATTGCCCGTGGTCGGGCCCGACCGCACGGCGGAGGGCTTTTTTTGGCTGGCCGGTCAGGGCGGATACGGCATCAAAACCTCGCCGGCGCTATCACGCGCCTGCGCCGGCTTGATCCGCGGTCGTGAGTTACCCGATGATCTCAAGGGGCTCGGCATAACGGCTGCGCAGTTGTCGCCGGACCGTCTGCGCGGGCAGGCTGACCCGCGCCGCGCGACTTCCACGTAGTATTGAACACAGGCATTTGCAACACGCACGGAGACGACGACTTGACCATCCAACGATTCGAGAACGGAGCCCGATTTTGCCGAGTCTTGAGCCACAACGGCACGGTGTACCTGGCCGGCATGGTCGCCGACGACACATCGGGCGATGTGGTGCAGCAGACTCGCGACACTTTGGCGAAGATTGAGCACTATTTAACCCTGGCCGGATCGAACAAGAGCAAGCTACTGACGACACAGATCTGGTTGCGCGATATCGCAGACTTCGATCGCATGAACGGCGTCTGGGATGAGTGGATCGATCGATCGGCGATGCCCGTGCGCGCGACGGTCGAGGCACGTCTGGCAGGCGATAGCTATCGCGTGGAGATCATGGTGACGGCCGCCCTGTGAGCCCGCCCGCCGAGCACGCCCTGCTGCCGAAGCTGCGCCAGCAATTGGAGCGCGGCGTGCTGAGCCGCCGCGAATTCATCCGCTTCGCGACCTTGCTGGGAATGGCCGCCGGCACCGCCTATGCCATGGCTGGGGTGGCCGCACCGGTCATGGCCGGCGGCACTCTGCCCTTTCCCGCCGCCGAACCGGGTGCCAAGCGCGGTGGCAAACTGCGCGTCGGTGAAATGGTGGCCAGGATGGAGGATCCAGCGACTTATAACTGGAATGAGATGGCCAATCAGACGCGTCCCATGTTGGAATACCTGACCATGGTAGGGGCCGACAATGTGGTGCGCCCCATGCTGATGGAATCGTGGAAGGCCTCGGCGGACCTCAAGGTCTGGACCTTGACCGTTCGCGGCGGCGTGATGTGGCACAACGGCGAGGAGTTGAATGCCGAGCACGTGGCTTGGAACATTCGCCGCTGGTCGGATCCCGCGCTAGGCTCATCCAATTTTGGATTGTCGACTTTTGCGGCATTGACCGAACTCACCGGCGCGAAGGATCCGAAGGGCCGGGCGCTGCGCCGGCCGCTCAAGAACGGGGTCGAAGTGCTCGACAGCCATACGCTGCGTCTGAATCTCGCACAGCCCGTGCTATCGGTTGCGGAGGACTGCGGCGAGTTTTGCACGTTGGTGGTGCATCCCTCCTTCAAGCCGCCGCTGTCGCGCAATCCTATCGGCACCGGACCCTATACCCTGACTGAGCTGCGTGTCGGCGACCGCTGCATCCTCAAGCGCGTCGAAAAGACCACCGACGGCAGGGACTTCAAATACTGGGGCGGCGAGGTGTACCTGGACGAAATCCACTTCTACCATTACGAACAGGATAACCAGGCGGCGGCGCTCGCCTCCGGCAGCGTCGATGCCATCTACGAACTCTCGGTCGAGCAGATCGAATTGGCGCAATCTATTCCGGGCGCGAAAATTCTCTCGGTTGAAACCGCGCAGACCCTGTGCTGCCGCATGCAGGTCGACGTCAAGCCCTTCAACGACATCCGCGTGCGGCGCGCCGTGGTCAAGGCAGCCGACAATCCTGCCATCAAGAAGCTGGTGTTCGGCAACCACGGCACGGTGGCAAGTAATTTTCACGTCTCACCCGTTCACCCGGAATATTTTCCTCTGGCGCCGGTGGTACGCGACGTCGCCGGCGCGAAACAGCTGTTAAAAGAGGCCGGCTATGAAAAGGGCATCGACCTCAACATCGTCGTCGGCAATAACGACGGTCCCTGGCAGCAGGCGGCGTGCGAGGCGCTGCGCGACCAGGTGAAAGAGGCGGGAATCAATCTCACCGTCACCGTGGTGCCCGCGACCAAGTTCTGGGAGATCTGGACCAAAGTGCCCTTCGGCGCCACCTCCTGGGCTCATCGCCCGCTCGGCACCATGGCGCTGGCGCAGGCCTACCGTAGCGGGGCATCCTGGAACGAGAGCCATTTTTCCGATCCGGAATTCGACCAGGCACTGTCGGATGCCGAGGCCACCATAGACGTGCAGGCGCGCAAGGCCAAGATGCAGAAGGTCGAGCAGATTCTGCAGGATGCGGCCGTCGTGGTTCAGCCCATGTGGCGCCCGGTTTTCATTCTTGCGTCCTCGAAAGTGTACGGCTACAAAGCTCATCCGGCGCGGCAGATGCAGCTCAACAAGGTTTGGATGGGTTGACGCTGCCGATCCATGCGTAATCTCGTCGTCCGTCGCGCGATCCAGATGCTACTGATCATGCTGACGGTGTCGCTGCTGCTGTTTGCGATATTCGACAGCGACCAGTTTCGCGAAAAGGCCGCGGTCGCGGAACTCGGCGGATTCGGCATCGCCACCCTGTCCGCTGATGATTATCACGAATGGCTGCAGAAAAAGGGCCTGAATGAGCCCTTCCTCGCACGCTATGCACAGTGGCTGAAAGCGGTGGCCCATGGCGATCTCGGCCGCTCCGTCGAGAAAGACGTGGCCGTCGCCACGCTGCTGAAAGAGAGCTTGGCCAACACCGCGATCCTGGCATTCTTCGTCTTGCTAGGCCTCATTCCCATTGCCCTCACCTTGGGCGTGCTCGCGGGAATGAACGAGGGCTCGCGGCTCGACCGGGTCATCTCGGTCGCCGCGGTGATCACGACATCGATCCCACAAATCGCAACGGCGGTGCTGCTGACGGTGATCCTCGCGCTGGGATTGGGCTGGGTGCCCGCCAAATCGGCCATGACCGACGGCTGGTCATTTCGGCCGTTGGTGCTGCCGCTGCTGACCCTATTGCTGTACGACATCGGCTACCTGGTAAGGATGACGCGAGCCGCCATGACCGAGGTCATGGCCTCGCAATACATTCGCACCGCAGTGCTGAAGGGCCTGCCCCCTTGGCGGGTCATCATGAAACATGCGCTGCGCAACGCCCTCGTCGTCCCGGTTACGTTGATATTCCTGGAGCTCAACGGACTGTTGTCGCAGGTTGTGGTGGTCGAAGTGTTCTTTCAGTACGCGGGATTTGGCCGCATGCTGTTCGACGCCGCCAATTTCGGCGACATCCAGGTCTTGCAAGCGGCGACGTTGGTGGCCATCGCGGTGGCGGTGGTGTCGCAGTTGCTGTCGGACGCCGCGTATACATTCCTAAATCCCCGTGTCCGTTTCAAGTAGCTGCGGATGAAAGCCGGCATCGCCCTGCTGCTCGCGCTGATCTGGTTGCCTTTGGCCGGCTACGTGATGTTTCGCCCTGCCTTAGGCGCGCTCGCGCCGTACCTGCTGCTGCCATCCATTCCGGCGGTCATATTGCTGTACGGCATTGCGGTGCGATCCTGGCGCGAGTCCCGGGTGGCGGTGTTCGGCGTCACCCTGGTCTGCTTCTGGCTGCTGATGGCCGTGACCGCGCCGTATTTGCCGCTGCTCGATCCGAATAAGCCGATTGCGCCCTTCGTCGCACCGGGCGGAATCAAGCACGGGGTGCTATTCCTGCTGGGGTCCGACATGCGCGGCCGGGACGTTTTGTCACGCACTCTGTGGGGTTGCCAGCGCGTATTGGTGTGGGGCATCACCGCCACCTCGGTGGCCTACGTGGTGGGCGCCGGGTTCGGCCTGATCGCCGGTTATCTCGGCGGTTGGTGGGACGAGTTCGTGTCGTTCGCCGGCAATGTGCTGCTGTCGTTCCCCGTCATGCTGCTGTTCATCTTGGTACTGAACCTCTTGGGTCAGAGCGGCTTCAACATCATCATCGCCGTCACCTGTTCCTCCGCGCCTGTGATCATGCGCATCGTGCGCGGCCTGGCTTTGGATGCGAGGTCGCGCGACTACATTCTGGCGGCACAAACCCGGGGTGAACATCCGCTGTGGATCATGTGGGTGGAACTGCTGCCCAATGTGCGCGGCCCGCTCATCATCGATGCCTGCCTGCGCTTGGGCTATACCACCGTCGCCATCACCACGCTGACTTTCTTGGGCTTGGGACTGCAGCCGCCGGACCCGGACTGGGGCCTCATGATCAAGGAAGCCGCCACGGCCGCCTTATTGTGGAAGTACTCCTACATGTTGATCGTGCCGGCAGTGTCGGTGTCCAGCCTGATCCTGGGGTTCAACTTGATTGCCGACGGCACACGCGAAATGAGCCTGCGGGATTGATGCAATGAGCGTCGCGCCCCTCCTCGAGTGCAAGAATCTGTCGATTTCCTATGCCGGCCGCGCGGGCGACGTGCCGGCAGTGGTCGGATTCAATCTCACCCTGAAACCGGGCGAGGCGCACGGTCTGGTCGGAGAATCCGGCTGCGGCAAGTCGAGCATTGCACTCGCCGTCATGCGCTATCTCGGCCGGGCCGGACGCGTCGTCGCCGGTCAAATACTGTTCCGCGGCCGCGATGTACTGGCCATGAACGATGCAGAAATGCGCCGAGTCCGCGGCGGCGCCATTGCCATGATCTATCAGGAGCCCATGGCATCGCTGAACCCCTCCATGACCATCGGCGAGCAGCTCATTGAGGTCCCTAGGTACCACGAAGGGGTGGGACATCGCGACGCCGCTCTGCGTGCACGCGCCATGCTCGATCGGGTGCAGATGGCCGATGCGACTCGTATCATGCACTCCTACCCGCATCAGATATCCGGCGGCCAGCAGCAGCGCATCGTCATCGCCATGGCGCTGTTGTCGAACCCTCAGCTGCTGCTGCTCGACGAGCCCACCACCGCGCTCGATGTCACGGTGGAAGCGGGTATCGTCGATTTGATTCGCCGCATCTCCGCCGAGTTCGGCACGTCGATGCTCTACATCTCACACAATTTAGGATTGGTGCGTGAGACCTGCGATCGGATCACCGTCATGTATTGCGGCGAAGCGGTGGAATCCGGGCCCATCGCAGATGTTTTTCGCGGCGCCCGGCATCCTTACACCCGCGGGCTATTCGCCTCCAATCCCTCGCCGGCCGCGGACAAGAACAGCCGCCCGCTCCGGTCGATTCCCGGCCAGCTGCCGTCGCCGCGCGCCCGGCCGCCGGGTTGCTTGTTCGGCCCACGCTGCGAATTCTTCGCCGTGGATCGCTGCGACGCACAGCCGGTGCCGATCGCGCCCATTGCGGGATCCGGGGATCACAGCTCGCGCTGCCTGCGCGTCGACGAGATTGCGTGGGACGCCGCGCCGGCTGCGATCAGCAGCAGAGCCGCGGCGGTATTCGGCGAGGTGGCGCTGCAGGTGAATGCGCTCACCAAGCGCTTTGGGTCGGTGTCGGCAAACGACGGCCTGTCCTTCGAAGCGCGGCGCGGCGAGACCGTTGCCATCGTGGGCGAATCGGGCTGCGGCAAGTCGACTTTCGCAAAAATTCTAATGGGCCTGCTGCAGGCAAATTCCGGATCGGTGCAATTGGCGGGGCTCGAGCTCAGCCGGCTGCCGGTCACCCGCCGCAACCCGCAGACCATCCGTGCGCTGCAAATGATTTTTCAGAATCCCTTCGACACCTTGAATCCCAGCCACAGCATAGGCTCGCAGATCGCGCGGGTGATCCGCAAATTGGGTGTGCAACGCGACGCCGCAAAGGTCCGCGAGCAGGTGCTGGAGTTGCTCGACCTGGTCAAGCTGCCGCGCGACTTCGCCGCGCGTCGTCCCCGCCAATTGTCCGGCGGCCAGAAGCAGAGGGTGGGAGTGGCGCGTGCCTTCGCAGGCCGCCCGGACGTCGTTGTCGCCGACGAACCTCTGTCGGCGCTCGACGTCTCGGTGCAAGCCGCGGTCAGCGAGCTGTTGATCGATATCCAGCGGCGCGAACGCACCACGCTGCTGTTCATCAGTCACGATCTATCGGTGGTGCGTTATCTCGCGGATCGCGTGGTCGTCATGTACCTAGGTCAAATCATGGAGCAGGGCAGCACCGAACAGGTGTTTGCGCCGCCGTATCATCCCTACACCGAGGCGCTGTTGGCCGCCGTGCCCATCGCCGATCAGCATTACACCAAGCGCAAGGTGCTGCTGAGCGGCGAGATCCCGTCGGCGTCCAACCCCCCGGTCGGCTGCCGCTTCTGCACCCGCTGTGCATATCGGATTCCGGGCACCTGCGACCGGCTGGCGCCGCCCTTGCAGCAAGTCGCACCCGATCATCAGATAGCCTGTCACCTGCCGCGAGAACAGCTCGCAGCGATGCGTCCAGTCTTTGAGGAAGTCACACCATGAATCGATACCTGACCCTGGCTGCCTGCCAGACCGGTCCCGTTCAGCGCAGCGCCTCGCGCTCCGAGACCGTAGAAAGGTTGATCCACCTGCTGGAGCGAGCCGCGAAAGCCGGCGCAGAGCTCGCGGTGTTTCCGGAATTGGCATTGACCACTTTCTTTCCGCGCTGGGCACTCGAAGATCCGCGCGAGATCGAGGGCTTCTATGAACAGCAGCTGCCGGGACCGCTGACTCAGCCGCTCTACGATGCGGCACGGCGCCTCAAGGTAGGATTTGCCTTGGGCTTCGCCGAGCTTGCCGAGGATCAGGGCCGCCGCCGGCGCTTCAACAGCATGGAACTGGTGGGCGCGGACGGCGCAACCATTGGGCGCTACCGTAAAGTGCATATTCCGGGATCGGAACGCGCCGAGGTTGGGGTCACCACTCATTTGGAGCGGCGCTATTTCGAACCCGGTAACCTCGGCTTTCCGGTGTACCGCTACCGTGGCGTGCGTATCGGCCTGTCTATCTGCAGCGATCGACGCTGGCCGGAGACCTACCGCATGCTGTGCCTCAACGGGGCGCAGATCGTACTGATCGGCTACAACACACCGGTGGTGCTGGATGAGGCGCCGGCGCAGGCGCACCTGCGCATGTTCCACAATCATCTACCGATGCAGGCAGGCGCCTATCAAAATACCGTCTGGGTGGCGGCCGCCGCCAAGGCCGGCTTGGAGGATGGGCAGGCCTTGATCGGCGGCTCCTGCATCATTGCACCCACCGGCGAAATCGCGGCGTTGGCGCTGTCCGTCGACGACGAAGTGGTGGTGCATCGCGCCGACCTGGATTTGATCGGTGCATGTCAGCGGGTGAACTTCGACTTCGCCCGCTATCGCCGGCCTGCGGAGTATGGCCTTATCGCACAACGGGCTGGGCCGCTCGACTCATCGGCACTCAGCCACGGGAAAACATCGTGATCAAGGCAGTTGGGACGGCATTGCTCGGGATGCAGATCGCAGCGTCGACTAAATTGACACTCGGTTGCCGCGTTCATCGATCAGCAATTCGCCGTCTTCCTTTTTGAAGGGGCCCTTTTGCGGTAACGGCAGAATATCCAACAGCGCATCCGACGGTCTGCACAGCTTCACGCCCCAGGGAGTCACAACGATGGGGCGATTGATGAGGATGGGGTGCGCCATCATGGCGTCGAGCAGCTGCCCATCGCTTAGCGCTTTATCAGCCAGCCCGAGTTCGGAATAGGGAGCACCTTTTTCGCGTAGCAGCTCGCGCGGCTTCATGTGCATCCGCGTCAGCAAGGATTCGAGGGTCTTGCGATCGGGAGGCGCCCTTAAGTACTCGATCACGTACGGCTCGACGCCGGCGTTTCGAATGAGCGCGAGCACATTGCGCGAGGTTCCGCAGGCCGGGTTGTGATAGATCGTGACGGCAATCGAATCAGCCACGGGCGACTTTACTTTCAAGCGGCATCGGCCTTCTCACTTCGGGTTTGGGCATTGTAAAGATGAAGCGCGCGAACCACCAGGCCGCAAGCGCGCCGGCCAGTTGGGCCGTGATGAAGGCCGGCACATCGACGGGTCGAATGCCGGAGAAAGTATTGGTCAGCGATCGGGCGGTGGTGATCGCGGGATTGGCAAACGAGGTGGAGGTCGTAAACCAGTAAGCCGCCCCGATCCAGCACGCCACCATCCAGCACGCATCTTCGGCGCGCCGGTGGCCGA
>JANYIY010000318.1 GCA_025358615.1 Gammaproteobacteria bacterium
CCTGGTTCGCGGGCAATTTCTGACAGAGCAATAGCACGATAAAAGGAGAACTGGAATGTTTGAACTGATGGATTCTTACAGCCAAAGCGCCGTCATCAAGGTCTTAGGCGTGGGCGGCGGCGGCGGCAATGCCGTTTCGCACATGGTCCAAGCCGGCCTCGAGGGCGTGGATTTCATCTGCATCAACACCGATGCGCAGGCGCTGAAGCACTCCAAGGTGCGCACCGCGCTGCAGATCGGCTGCAACATCACCAAGGGCTTGGGCGCCGGCGCCGATCCCGAAGTGGGCCGGCAGGCGGCCATGGAGGATCGTGACCGCATCATCGAGCTCATCGAGGGCTGCGACATGCTGTTCATCACGGCCGGCATGGGCGGCGGCACCGGAACGGGCGCAGCTCCCGTGGTCGCGCAGGTGGCCAAGGAGCTTGGCATATTGACGGTGGCCGTGGTCACCCGGCCCTTCGAGATGGAAGGCAACAAGCGCTCGCGCGTGGCCGACCAGGGCATGCTGGAATTGTCCAAGTACGTGGACTCCCTGATCACCATTCCGAACCAGAAACTGCTGTCGGTGCTGGGCAGCAGCACCACGTTGCTGGATGCCTTCAAGGCGGCGAACACCGTGCTGCAAGGGGCGGTGCAGGGCATTGCGGAGCTCATCACCCGGCCCGGACTGATCAATGTCGACTTCGCCGATGTCCGCACCGTCATGTCGGAAACCGGCATGGCCATGATGGGCTCGGGCAGTGCGGCGGGCGATGACCGTGCGCGTGAAGCGGCCGAAGCGGCGATCTCCAGTCCGCTGCTCGAAGACATCAATCTCTCGGGCGCGCAGGGCATCCTGGTCAATGTCACGGCCGGCATGGATCTGTCCATCGGTGAATTCCAGGAAGTGGGCAATGTGATCAAGCAATTCGCTTCCGACGACGCCACGGTGGTGGTGGGCACCGTGATCGATCCCGATATGGCGAATCAGATTCGGGTCACGGTCGTGGCCACCGGCTTGGGCAAGCCCGTCGCGATGGCGCGGCCCTCGCAAGTTGAAGCAAAAGCAGCGGCCGCCATTGCACCGCCGCTGACCATGCGGGTGGTACGACCGAAGTCGCCGATGGCGCCGACGGATTACGCCATGCTGGACAAGCCGACGGTACAGCGGCAACGCGCCGTGGGCGACGGTCTGCGGGCGGAAGTCGATTCGGAGGATTTGCTGGATATTCCAGCGTTTTTGCGCCGACAGGCGGACTGAAAGCGATAACTTTGCATTAGTTGACATTCCAGGCTTTGGCGCCCGCAGCAGCTGCGGGCGCCGGTTTGGTACGCGTGTCGAATTTGGAGTTCAGGCCCGCACACGCCCTGTGGTACCTTTGCCATGTTACATAGTCCGGGCATTACGTAATGTTGAATCAGCGAACACTAAAGAATTCGATTCGTGCCACCGGGGTGGGACTGCATACGGGCAAGAAGGTCCTGATGACCCTGCGGCCCGCGCAACCGGACACCGGCATCGTATTCCGCCGCACCGATTTGGATCTCCCGGTGGACATCAAGGCGCATGCCGAGAATGTCGGCGACACCACCATGGGCACCACCCTGCATAAGGGCGACGTGAAGGTGTCCACGGTCGAGCATCTGCTGTCAGCCCTGGCCGGGCTCGGCATCGACAATGCTCTGGTCGAGGTGAGCGCCGGCGAAGTGCCCATCATGGATGGCAGTGCCGGACCGTTCGTATTCCTGCTGCAATCCGCGGGCATCGAGGAGCAGAAGGCTCCTAAACGCTTCACCCGAATTCTGCAGAGCTTGCAAGTGGATGACGGCGACAAGTGGGCCCGTTTCGATCCTTATGATGGCTTCAAGGTGAACTTCGAGATCGAGTTCAATCACCCCACATTTAAAAAGCACTCGCAGGTTGCGTCGATGGATTTTTCGACCACCTCGTTCCTGCGCGAAGTGAGCCGGGCGCGCACCTTCGGTTTCATGCGCGACCTGGAGAGCCTGCGCGCACGCAATTTGGCGCTCGGCGGCAACATGGATAATGCCATCGTGCTGGACGACTATCGGGTGCTGAACGAAGACGGCCTGCGCTACGAGGACGAATTCGTGAAGCATAAGATTCTCGATGCCATCGGCGATTTGTACTTGCTGGGACATAGCCTGATCGGCGAATTCAGCGGCTACAAATCGGGCCATGCACTCAATAATAAATTGCTGCGGACCCTCATCGGCACGCACAGCGCCTGGCAGGAAGTGACTTTCGAGAGTTTGGCCGACGCGCCGATCTCCTACGTGGCTGCTGCCGCGGCACGCGCCTAAGAGACCTGCAAAGTTGGTGATTTGTGCACTGCAGCGGCGAGGGCTGCCGGTGCACCGCCGGTCGCAGCCTAGGGGAGCGACGGGAGCTGCGACACTCGGATTTTAACGCTGAGGATGGTGATGCCCATGGAGATGCCGACCTGCTTACGGACGGATTCTGTCAAATAGCGCAGCCGCGAGGCCCAAACAGCGCCACCCACCCCGATGGTGAGCCGCCCCTGGTCTATTCCGGCGCTGACTACGGCGTGGGCCAGCCGCGCAGGCAGCGCGGCGCGTACCTGCTCAACCACCCGCGAGCGCTCCCGCGAGCGGGCTTTAAGCGCCGTGAGTTTGTTTCCAGATCGTGACAATAAGTCACTGACGCTCCTAGGATTTTGCATTACAACACGAAAATTGGGTAGTGGGCGGCATGGGAAAACCGTGCGGAAATCCTTGTTTTACGTCAGTTTTCTGCATAGTCTACCGACACGCACGGGGCATAGTCTCCATCTTCCGTAGGACATAATGCACCGATTTAGAGCACGTACGGCGTCCGGAATAATAACCACCACATGAATGTCATTTTTGTAGGCCGCAAGTCCGGCCGAGTGAAACAATTTGACCTCCGACATCCGGTGGTGGCTGGCGCCGCTGTGCTGTGCGTGCTCTGCATCGTGGGCGGAGCCTTTTCCATCGGGGTGGGTCTCGGCGCCCGCCATAGCACCGGCAATCCCCTCAATCAGTTGGGTAATTGGTCTTCCGATCTATTGCGGCAACAAGCACAGATCGAAGAGGTCAAGAAAGTCCTGCAGGAGAAGGTCAATGCGCTGGCGATGCGCGTCGGCCAGATGAACGCGAATGTCATTCGGGTCAATGCCTTAGGCAAACGCCTGACTCGCATGGCCAATCTTGATGACGGCGAGTTCGACTTCGGCAACCCGCCGGCCTTGGGCGGCTCCGAGAGTGGTGCGGACGGCCAGCCGGCGCAAATCCCGAATCTCACGACCCTGGTCGACGACCTGCAGACCCAGCTGTCCAGCCGCGAACAGCAATTGGGGGTACTCGAGAACCTTATTCTGACGCGAGAGCTCAATAAGCAGGTGTACCCCGAGGGTCGGCCGGTTCAGGACGGCTGGATTTCTTCTTATTTCGGGCGCCGCGCGGATCCCTTTACCGGGTATTCCGCGGTGCACAAGGGCTTGGACTTTGCCGGTCCCGAAGGCACGAAAGTCATTTCGGTCGCGGCGGGGCTGGTGACGTTCTCGGGCGAGCGCTCCGGTTTTGGCCAGATGGTCGAGATCAATCATGGCAATGGTTTGGCCACCCGTTACTGCCACAACGAGAAAGTCTTGGTCAAGCAGGGCGACATGATTCGCAAGGGCCAAGAGGTGGCGCTAATGGGATCCACCGGCCGCTCGACCGGTCCTCACCTGCACTTCGAAGTGCTGAAAAACGGCAATCAAGTCGATCCATTGCGCTTTATCGGAGAGGATCGTTAAGCCCCTCGTCTAGCGTTAAAGGCCCGGCGGCCGATATCGAAACGATTTCCCGCGCTCCCGGTCTATCCGTAGAATACTTAGTTTTCTCAAGGACTCCCTCGCGTGTGGAAGCTTCTGACGCAAGTATTTGGCAGCCGTAATCAGCGCCTGATCAAGGAACTGAGCCGGACCGTGGCGGCGGTTAACGCCCTGGAAACGGACTTAAAGGCTCTGCCCGACGAGCAACTTCCCGAAAAGACCCGGGAGCTCAAGGCTCGCTTTGCGGCGGGCACCTCGTTGAATGATTTAGTCCCCGAGGCGTTTGCGCTGGTGCGCGAAGCATCGCGCCGCAAATTAGGCATGCGTCATTTCGACGTCCAGTTAATCGGCGGCCTGGCACTGCATTCGGGCAAGATCGCGGAAATGCGCACGGGCGAGGGCAAGACGCTGATGTCCACCCTGCCGGCCTACTTGAACGCACTCAGCGGCGATGGCGTGCATGTGGTTACCGTCAACGAATACTTGGCACAGCGCGACTCGGATTGGATGGCGCCGGTGTTCCGCTGCCTCGGGTTCGAAGTGGGGGTCATCAAGAACGCTCAATCCTCCGATGAGAAGCGCGCGGCCTATGCCTGCGACATCACCTACGGCACGAACAATGAATTCGGCTTCGATTACCTGCGCGACAACCTCGCGTTCCGTCTCGAGGATCGGGTGCAGCGCAAGCTGTCGTTTGCCATCGTCGATGAAGTCGATTCGATTTTGATCGACGAGGCACGCACGCCGCTGATCATTTCGGGCCCGGCGGAGGAAAGCACCGAGCTATATCTCAAGATCAACGCACTGATCCCGCGCCTGGTCCGCCAGAAGACCGAAGACGGTCCCGGTGACTATGCCGTGGACGAAAAGACCAAACAGGCGACACTGACCGAAGACGGCCATCAGAAGGTCGAAGAGTTGATGGCGGAAATCGGCCTGTTGCGCGACGGCGAAAGCCTGTACGACGCCACCAATATCCGCCTCATGCATCATTTGAACGCGGCGCTGCGCGCGCATTCGCTGTACAAGCGCGATGTCGAGTACATCGTGCGTCAGGGCGAGGTCATCATCGTCGATGAGTTCACCGGGCGCACCATGCAGGGCCGACGCTGGTCCGACGGCCTGCATCAGGCGGTGGAGGCCAAGGAGGGGGTCAAGGTGCGCGAGGAAAATCAAACCGTCGCATCCATCACCTTCCAGAATTATTTCCGCCTGTATTCGAAGCTGTCCGGCATGACCGGCACCGCCGACACCGAGGCCTTCGAATTTCAGCAGATCTACGGCCTGGAAGTGGTGGTGATCCCCACTCATAAGCCGATGATCCGCCAGGACAAGTCGGATCTGGTGTTTCTGTCCGAGCAGGACAAATTTCAGGCCATCCTCGAGGATATCCAGGATTGCGTGAAGCGCGGCCAGCCGGTGCTGGTCGGCACGACCTCGATCGAAACGTCGGAGCGGCTCGCCAAGCTGCTGCAGGGCGCAACGATTCCTCATGAGGTGCTGAACGCCAAGCAGCATGAGCGCGAGGCGCATATCGTCGCCGAGGCCGGCCGTCCCGGCGCGATCACGATCGCCACCAACATGGCCGGCCGCGGCACCGACATCGTCCTAGGCGGCAGCCCGCAGACGCAGATCGACGCCATTGAAAATCCGAACGAAGTCGACCTCAAGAAGATTCACGAAGACTGGCGGATACGGCACGAGCAAGTGGTGGCCGCCGGCGGGCTGCACATCGTTGGCACCGAGCGTCACGAATCGCGCCGCATCGACAATCAATTGCGCGGCCGTTCCGGCCGCCAGGGCGATCCCGGTTCCAGTCGCTTCTACTTGTCGCTGGAAGATAATTTGATGCGTATTTTCGGCGACCCAACGCGCATGAAGGCCCTCATGACCCGGGTGGGCATGAAAGCGGGGGAGGCGATCGAGAGTGGCATGCTGACGCGCCAGATAGAGCGCGCGCAGCGGCGGGTCGAACAGCACAACTTCGATGCCCGCAAGCAATTGCTGGAGTACGACGACGTTGCGAATGATCAGCGGCGGGTCATCTAT
>JANYIY010000358.1 GCA_025358615.1 Gammaproteobacteria bacterium
TGCGTCTTCCATACTCGGTTTCCTACCCGGTGGAAGACGCTCCACCGGGATCAGCCAGCTCTTAGACAAACTCGAAGCCTATCTATCGCCCCCGCAAGTCGAGCGGGTGCGCGAAGCCTATGAATTCGGCGCGGAAAAACACCGCGGCCAGAAGCGCGTTTCCGGCGAGCCCTACATCACCCACCCGGTGGCCGTGGCCGACATCCTCGCCGATCTGCGCTTGGACGCCGACACCTTGGTAGCGGCGATCCTGCACGATGTCATCGAAGACACGCCCACCGCCAAGGCCGAGATAGCGTCGATCTTCGGCCAGGTGGTGGCGGAGCTGGTGGACGGCGTCAGCAAACTGGATCAGATTCAGTTCAAGAATCGCCAGGAAGCGCAGGCCGAGAGCTTCCGCAAAATGCTGTTGGCCATGGTGCGCGACATCCGCGTCATCATGGTCAAGCTCGCGGACCGCATGCACAACATGCGCACTTTGGGAGTGATGCCCCCCGTCAAGCGCCGCCGCAGCGCCCGTGAAACCCTGGAAATCTACGCGCCCATCGCCGAGCGACTCGGCCTGTATGCGGTCAAGCTCGAGCTCGAGGACCTGGGCTTCCGCGCCCTGTATCCGTACCGCTACAAGGTGTTGGAGCGCGAGCTGAAACGTGCGCGCGGCAACCAGAAGGAATTCATCGGCAAGATCGCCGAGACCTTCAAGCTCACGCTGAAGAAAGCCCAGCTCGTCGGCGAAGTGGAGGGCCGCGAGAAGCATCTGTACAGCATCTACAAGAAGATGCAGAACAAGAAAATCTCCCTGAATGAAATGGTGGACGTGTACGGCTTTCGCATCATCGTCGACAGCGCGGATACCTGCTACCGGGCCTTAGGGCTGGTGCACGGCCTCTACAAGCCCATGCCGGGACGCTTCAAGGACTACATCGCCATACCGCGGGTCAACGGCTACCAGTCATTGCACACCACCCTGTTCGGCCCCAATGGCGTGCCCATCGAGGTGCAAATCCGCTCCGAGCAAATGCATCGGGTTGCGGAATCCGGCATCGCCGCGCATTGGAAGTACAAATCCGGCGGCGACACCTTCGGCGGCATCGAACACGATCGTGCGCGCGAATGGCTGGCGAGCCTGGTGCAAATTCAAGAGGGCGGCAGCTCCGAGGAATTCCTCGAGAGCGTCAAGGTCGATTTATTCCCGGACAAGGTGTACGTGTTCACGCCGAAGGGGAAAATACTGCGCCTGCCGACCGGCGCCACCGCGGTGGATTTCACCTATGCCATCCACACCGACGTCGGCAATCGCTGCGTGGCCGCCAAGGTCGATCGGCGCCTGGTGCCGCTGCGCACACCGCTGCGCAACGGCCAGACGGTGGAAATCATCACCGCCAAAGGCGCCACCCCCAACCCCTCCTGGTCGAGCTTCCTGGTGACGGCGAAGGCGCGGGCCGCGATCAGAACTTACCTCAAGAATCTGAAGCGCGGCGAGGCGCTGGAGCTCGGCCGGCGCCTGCTGGGCCTCGCGCTCGAGGAATTCTCGCTCAATTTGAAGAAGATACCGGCGGCCGAAATTGACGCGGTGGTCAAGGAACTGAACTTGAAGGACGCCGCCGAACTGTACGAGAAAATCGGCCTGGGCGAGCGCCTGGCGCCGTTGGTTGCGCGGCGCCTGCAGCCGGCGCGTGACGGCGGCGGCGAACATGTCGGAGCGCACGCCGGCCCGCTCATGATCGCCGGCACCGAGGGGCTGCTGGTGACTTACGCGCGCTGCTGCTTCCCCATCCCGAACGATCCCATCATGGCTTACTTGAGCGCCGGTCGCGGTGTGATGATTCACCGGCAGAATTGCGGTAATCTCGCGGAGTACCGCAAGCAACCGGAAAAGTGGCTGTCGGTGGCGTGGGAGGCGACCGAGGGGCGCTTGTTCAGTTGCGAGATCCAGCTGGAGATCAACAACCGGGTGGGCGTGCTCGCAGCCGTCGCCTCCAGCATTGCGGGAACCGAAACCAACATTGATCAGGTGTCGTTGGAAGAACGCGACGTGAGCAGCTCATCTCTCAAATTTCAGCTTCAGGTGCGCGATCGCAAGCATCTGGCGCGAGTCATCAAGACCATTCGGCGCATGCCTGACGTGCAGCGCGTATTCCGCACCCTGGCTTAAACAACATGAGCAAACAAATCATCTCGACTCCGCAT
This sequence comes from Gammaproteobacteria bacterium, assembly GCA_025358615.1. Classification (GTDB taxonomy): domain Bacteria; phylum Pseudomonadota; class Gammaproteobacteria; order Steroidobacterales; family Steroidobacteraceae; genus Bog-1198. Next base: position 2,191 of record JANYIY010000358.1, read on the forward strand.
GCGCCTGCCGCCATCGGCATTTATTCGCAAGCTGTGCGCGTCGGCAACACCATCTGGGTATCCGGACAGATTCCTTTGGATCCAAAGACCAAGGAAATGGTGCCGGGGGACATCGAGGCGCAGGTGCGCCAGGTGTTCGAAAACCTCAAGGCCATCGTTACCGCTGCCGGCGCCGGCTTCGACGACGTGGTCAAAGCGACGGTTTTCTTGGTCGACCTCTCCCACTTCGCACTGGTCAACAAAGTGATGGCCGAGTACTTTCGCGAGCCATATCCCGCGCGGGCCGCCATCGGCGTGGCCGCCTTGCCGCGTGGCGCGCAGGTCGAAGTGGAGTGCATTGTCGCTCTCTAGTTCGAACGCGCCCTTGACTGCGCCCAAGCCGGTCACCGTGCTGCGCGGCGTCGGCGATGCGCTCGCCCTGCGGCTGCGCGCGCTCGGGGTTGAGACCACCCAGGATCTGTTGTTTCTGCTGCCGTCGCGCTATGAGGATCGCACCCGCATCGTCCCTTTGGGCGAACTGCGCGCCGGACAGCGGGCAGCCGTGGAAGGCGAAGTGTTGCTTACCGAAGTCATATTTCGCGGCCGCCGGCAAATGCTCTGCAGAATCGGCGACGGCTCGGGCTTCCTCACCTTACGGTTTTTTTATTTTACTGCCCAGCAGCAGAACGGCTTGGCGCGCGGCGCGCGCGTTCGCTGCTTCGGCGAAGCACGCCGCGGCCCGCAGGGCCTGGAGATCGTGCATCCTGAGTATCGGCGTATCGATCCACAGTCCGGCACGGCGTTCGAGGACCATCTCACCCCCATCTATCCTTTGACCGAAGGCGTAACCCAGGGGCGGCTGCGCATGGTGGTCGGCATGGCGCTTGATCAATGGGGCTCGGGCGATATCGAGGATTGGCTGCCGCCCACGGTCTTAGCCGATTCGCGCCTGCCTTCGTTGCGCGACGCCTTGCTGTACGTGCATCGGCCGCCGGCGGATGCCCCGGTGGAGCTGCTGATGAGCGGACGACATCCGGCGCAGCGCCGCCTGGCGTTCGAGGAACTACTGGCACACCAGCTGTCGCTCAAGTTGTTGCGACAGCGCATCCAGAGCGATCCGGGCTGGCCGCTCAAGTGCAACGGCGCTCTGCAGGCGCGCTTGCTGGCCGCGCTGCCGTTTCGCCTCACCAAGGGCCAGCAGCGCGCGCTTGCCGAGATCGAGGGCGATCTGCACCTGAGCAAGCCCATGCTGCGCCTGGTGCAGGGGGACGTGGGATGCGGCAAAACATTGGTGGCGGCTTTGGCGGCAACTCAAGCCGTGCAGACGGGACGGCAAGTCGCATTGATGGCGCCCACCGAACTGTTGGCCGATCAGCATGCGCAGAATTTCAAGCGCTGGTTCGAGCCGCTGGACGTAACCGTGGCCCTGTTGACCGGGCGACAGACGGGCAAGGCACGCGCCGCCTCCCTGGAAGGCATTCGCGAGGGACATGCCGCCATCGTCATCGGCACTCATGCGCTGTTTCAGGAGAGCGTGGAGTTCTCCTCACTCGCCTTTGTCATCGTCGATGAGCAGCATCGCTTCGGCGTGCATCAGCGCCTCTCCTTGCGCGAGAAGGGCGCCGCGCAGGGCCATCGGCCGCATCAATTGATCATGACCGCAACGCCGATTCCACGCACTCTAGCCATGACCGCGTACGCCGACCTCGACGTCTCCGTGATCGATGAGCTGCCGCCCGGGCGCACCCCCGTCAAGACCGTGGTGCTGGTCGATGCACGGCGCGATGAAGTGGTGCAGCGCATTCGCACTGCCTGTCTGCAAGGACGGCAGGCCTACTGGGTATGCCCGCTCATCGATGAATCCGAGGAAATGCCGTATCAAGCCGCCGAGGAAACGGCGGCGGCGTTGGCCGCCGCCTTGCCGGAACTCATCGTCGGCCTCGTGCACGGCCGTATGCCGCCGCGCGCGAAGGAGGCCACCATGCGCCACTTCAAGGAAGGCAAGATCCAGCTGCTGGTGGCGACCACGGTGATCGAAGTCGGCGTCGATGTGCCGAATGCCACCCTCATGGTCATAGAGAACGCCGAGCGCATGGGGCTGGCGCAGCTGCATCAGCTGCGCGGCCGTGTCGGCCGCGGACAGCATGCAAGTTCCTGTTTGCTGCTGTACCGCGCGCCGCTATCCTCGCTGGCGCGCGAACGTCTGGCGGTGATGCGCGACACCAACGACGGCTTCGAGATCGCACGGCGCGATCTCGAATTGCGCGGCCCCGGTGAATTGCTCGGTACGCGGCAAACCGGCCTGGCGCAAATGCGAGTTGCCGATTTGTTACGCGATGCCGATTTGCTGCCCCGGGTGCAGAGCGCGGCGGAATCCTTGTTGCGCGACTGGCCGCTGCACGTGGCGCCGCTCATCCGCCGTTGGGTAGGTCATGCGGAGCAATACGGCCGGGTCGGGTAGAATGCCGCATGACTATCGGTACTCCACTATGATCCGCACGCGATCCGCACTGGGAAAGCCGCACCCCGATTCCGTCCAGTGGCTCCCGGCGGAGCGCCTGGGACAATTGAGCGTCGACGCACAGGTGCGCCCCTGGCTGATCGGCAAGGGATTGTTGACGCAGCGCCTCAAGGCCGTGTGCGGCGAGCGCTTCGGCCTGCGGCTGGTGGATCAATGGACCGGAGTCCTCAGTGCCGCGTACCAATCGGCGCTACGCTGCACGGACAATGCCGGCTTGTTTCGCGATGTGGAAATGTCTCACAACGACGGCGTGTGGGTGTTCGAGCAGACCGTCATGCCGGATTCCACTCTGGTCGCTCACCCCTGGCTTGCCGAGTTGGGAGATTCAGCGCTCGGTGAAACCTTGAGCGACTTGTCGGGAGTGGAGCGCAGTTCCTATGAGTATGCGTGGCTGCCCGCAGGGGAAGCCGTGACCGCGCGCGCGCTGCGTGACGCACAAGTAAAGCCCGCCGGACTCTGGGCGCGCCGCTCACGCCTATCATTGCGCAGCGCGCCGCTGCTAATCCAGGAGCTTTTCTTTCCCGCCATGGGCCACGTCTAAGGCCGCCGCCGCGTGCCGCTGCCGAACTCCGGGGTTGATCTGATCGATCGGGTCGCCGAACGCTGGCGATGGTTTCTTTATCGCGTGCGCTTCCACCCGTGGACCACCCACGAGCTGCCGCGGATCTTGGGCGGCCTGATGGATTACGCGCGCCTCATGCGCTTGGACCGTCCGATCGGAATTTGGCTGCTGCTCTGGCCAACTTTGTGGGCGCTGTGGATCAGCAGTCGCGGCAAACCCAATCCGCGCATCTTCCTCATCTTCGTTGCCGGAACCGTGCTGATGCGCTCGGCCGGGTGCGCCATCAACGACTACGCCGACCGCAGCTTCGACCCGCGCGTGGCGCGCACCAAGGATAGGCCGCTGGCGGCCGGGCGCATTTCCACTCTCGAGGCATTGATATTGTTCACCGTGTTATCGCTCACCGCCCTGATGCTGGCCTTGCAGCTCAACAAGTCGACGCTGCTGCTCGCCGTGGCGGGTGGTTTTCTTGCCATCAGCTACCCCTTCGTGAAGCGCTTTCTGCCGGTACCACAGATGTACTTGGGCGTAACTTTCGGCTGGGGAATTCCCATGGCCTTCGAGGCGCAGTTCGAACAGGTGCCGCGCGTCGCGTGGCTGTTGCTGCTCGCGAACGTGCTCTGGGCTACCGTGTACGACACCGTTTATGCCATGGTGGATCGCGACGACGACATCAAGATCGGGGTACGCTCGACGGCGATTCTATTCGGTGATTCGGATCGCCACATCATCGCGGTACTGCAGATAATGACCTTGGCGTCGTTGTACCTCGTCGGCCGCATGATCCACATGGGCAATTGGTATCTCGCCGGCCTCGGAGCGGGGGCGGTGTTTTTCGTCTATCAGCTGTGGTTGATACGCAATCGAGATCGCGATGCCTGTTTTCGCGCCTTCCTCAACAACAACTATTTCGGAATGGCCGTCTTCATCGGCATGGCGTTGGAATATCAGTTCGCGCATTGACAAGGTGGCACCGCAGATTGTCCGCAAGCTGCTGCTCGGCGTCGGCTTGCTGTTGGCAGGTTGCGGCGGATCGAACGGCTCCGGCGGCGATTCCCGAGAGCTTGCGCCGCTGCGGCTCACCCACAGCCCGCCGGTGGCAAGGCTGGACCCGCAGCAGTTGCGGTCCCTGTCCATGGAGTGCGAGAAATATCCGCCCACCAATTCCATGCGCGGCCGCTACGATGCGGCCTATTGCGAGAAGGCCATCGCGGCCTGGGGCGACTCTCCATTGCAGATGGTCATCATCCCTCCTGCCAAAACTCCCTAGATTTGCGCGCTCCTCGTCAACCGTTTCTCACTCTCTTGGTTGACTAAGGAACCGGAGCGCCGAATACTTGCGGCCTTATGGCAGCGGAAGCGCGCTACAGCCCTGATTTCAAAGAGGTATCTGTGACAGTACGCAATGATTGGACGCTCGCGGAGGTGCAAGAGCTTTTCGCGCTGCCCTTCATGGATTTGATGTTCCAGGCGCAATCCGTGCACCGCCGCCACCAGGCGCCCAATACGGTACAGATCAGCACGTTGCTCAGCATCAAGACCGGCGCGTGCCCCGAGGATTGTGCCTATTGCCCGCAAAGCGTGCGCTTCGATACGGGATTGGAAACCCAGGAACTGCTCGAGCTGGAAGAGGTGGCGGCCCGCGCACGCGCAGCCAAACAATCCGGGGCCACGCGGTTTTGCATGGGCGCGGCCTATCGCTCGCCCAAGCAAAAGGATCTGCGCAAAGTGCTTGCCATGATCCGCGAAGTGAAATCACTGGGAATGGAGACCTGTGCCACTCTCGGCATGGTCTCGTCGCAACAGGCGCAGGAACTAAAAGCCGCCGGCCTCGACTACTACAATCACAATCTCGATACCTCGCCGCAGTACTATCAGAAGATCATCAGCACGCGCACCTACCAAGATAGGCTCGACACGCTACAGGCCGTGCGCAATGCCGGGATGAACGTGTGCTGCGGCGGCATTGTCGGCATGGGCGAGGAACCGCAGGATCGGGCGGAGCTCCTGCACGTTCTCGCCACCCTACCCGCGCACCCGGAAAGCGTCCCCATCAATCGACTGGTGCGCGTCGCCGGCACACCGTTGGCCGACGCGGCGCCGCTCGACCCCTTCGATTTCGTACGCACCATCGCGGTTGCGCGCATCCTGATGCCGCAATGTCACGTGCGTCTGTCGGCGGGCCGCAGCGACATGAACGATGAATTGCAGGCACTGTGCTTCCTGGCCGGCGCCAACTCGATTTTCTATGGCGAGAAGCTTTTGACCACCGGCAACCCGGATACCGTGCAAGATCAAACATTGTTCCGGCGTTTGAAAATTTCCGCGGAAGGGGGGGCCGGCCAGCCGGCGGCCGGCCTACCGGCGGGCGCGGCAATCGCGTGAAGCCGCGGGGCGGCCAACCGCAGGCCGGCCAACCGCCGGGCGCCGAGGCCTACGCACTCGATACCTCAAGGGTGCGGCGCTCCTTCAACCGCGCGGCCACCACCTACGATGCCGCCGCCGTATTGCACGCCGAGGTGCGCGACAATCTCTTGGCGCGCCTGAACCTCATGGCGTTGACGCCGCGGGTGGTGGTGGACGCCGGTACAGGCACCGGTCACGGCGCCCGCGCACTCAAGAGCCGCTACCCCAAGGCGCTGGTCGTAGCGTTGGACTTGGCGCCGCGCATGCTGCAATCGGCTCACCGCCAGCAATCCTGGCTGCGGCCTTTCGCTCGTGTCTGTGCAGACGCCGAGCGTCTGCCCTTCGCGGATGGCAGTGTCGACTTGATCCTTAGCAATCTCATGCTGCAATGGTGCAATCCGGATGCCGCGTTCGCGGAGTTTCGCCGCGTGCTCGCACCGCAAGGGCTCTTGAGCTTCACTACCCTGGGTCCTGACACGCTGCGCGAGCTGCGCGGCGCTTGGGCAGAAGTAGACTCACGCACCCACGTCAATCAATTCATCGATATGCACGACATCGGCGATGCACTGGTGCGCGGCGGCTTTGCCTCGCCGGTCCTCGACGTCGAGCGCTACACCCTGACTTACAGCGACCTGCGACGCGTCGCCGCCGATCTCAAGGCCGTCGGCGCAACCAATGCCACCCAAGGCCGCCCCAAGGGGCTGACGGGGCGGCACGGGTTCGCCGCATTACAGAGCGCGTATGAGGCTTTTCGACAGGATGGCCGGCTGCCCGCTACCTACGAAGTGGTTTTCGGCCATGCCTGGACCCCGGAGAAGGACAAGCGCCGGGGCAGCCAGGACGACTCCATCGTTTCGCTGGATGAGATCAAGCGGCAACTGCGCTCGCGGCGCAGCCCGTGACCCGGACCTTGTTCGTCACGGGCACCGATACCGGCGTCGGCAAGACGCGGGTCGCGTCCGCCCTGTGCCGCGCCTTGGCCGCCCGCGGCAAGCGGGTGGCCGCGATGAAGCCGGTGGCCTCGGG
>JANYIY010000359.1 GCA_025358615.1 Gammaproteobacteria bacterium
CGCTCCATGAATTTCAGATAGTTCGCGTAGTACACCACACCGCCGGCGTCGGTGTCTTCCCAGTAGACGCGAAATGGGACTGTGAAACTTGGCGGCGCCGCACGCTCCGGCAACAGCGCCACTACTGCACATCCCGGAACAGCGGCATGTTCAGGTCCCGATCCAACGACGGAGCCGCGAGCCCGAAATGCGCGTAGGCGCTGCGCGTCGCGACGCGGCCGCGGGCGGTGCGCATCAGAAATCCCTGCTGAATCAGGAACGGTTCGATCACGTCCTCGATGGTGCCGCGTTCCTCGCTCAGCGCCGCCGCCAGACTGTCGACCCCTACCGGGCCGCCCTCGAATTTTTCGATCACCGTCAGCAGCAATTTTCGATCCAGCATGTCAAAACCTTGCGGGTCCACCGCGAGCATGTCGAGTGCCGCGATCGCCACAGCCGCGCTGATGATCCCGGCTGCCTTGACCTCGGCAAAGTCGCGCACCCGGCGCAGCAGCCGGTTGGCGATGCGCGGCGTGCCGCGCGATCGCTCGGCGATACGCTCCGCGCCGTCCGCCTGCAGCTTCAGCTGCAGTATGGACGCGCTGCGAGTAACGATTTTCGTCAAATCCTCGGTCGAATAGAATTCCAGCCTCTGCACGATGCCGAAGCGATCCCGCAATGGCGAGGTGAGGAGTCCCGCGCGAGTGGTTGCGCCCACCAGAGTGAACGGCGGCAGATCGAGCTTGATCGAGCGGGCGCCCGGCCCCTCGCCGATCATCAGATCGAGCTGCGAATCTTCCATCGCCGGGTAAAGAACCTCTTCAACCACGGGACTCAAGCGATGAATTTCATCGACGAACAGCACGTCGCGCGGTTCGAGATTGGTGAGCAAAGCCGCAAGATCGCCGGGGCGCTCCAGTACCGGGCCCGACGTCTGGCGCAAATTTACCTTGAGTTCATTGGCGATGATGTTCGCCAGCGTGGTCTTGCCGAGTCCGGGAGGACCGAAGATCAGTACATGATCCAATGCCTCGCCGCGATTACGCGCAGCCTGGATGAAGATGTCCATTTGAGTCTTCACCGTAGCTTGCCCGACGTAGTCGGCCAGACTCTTGGGCCGCACAGCACGATCCACCACTTCTTCTTCCCGCTTTGCGGGCCCCGCGATGATTCGGTCCTGTTCAATTCCCATGCTAAGCCTTGGCCGCCGACTTCAGGGCACGGCGGATGATTTCCGTGGTCGCAAGATCCGGCTCGTCGACCGCCTTTAGGAGGCGGATCACCTCCGGGGGCTTGTAGCCGAGCGCGATCAAGGCGCTGAACGCCTCGCTCTGCGGCGTGACCGTCGCACCGGCTCCTGCCGGACTGCCCGCCGCGGGCATCGACAGCTTCTTGACGCTGTCGCGCATCTCGATGATGACGCGCTCGGCGGTCTTGCGGCCGATGCCGGGAATCCGCGTCAACATCGCAACGTCCTCCGCCTCGATGGTACGCAGGAAATCATCCACACTGGCGCCGGAGAGAATGCCCAGTGCAATTTTGGGCCCCACCCCTGACACCTTGAGAAGCCCGCGAAACAGCCGCCGCTCACCGTCAGTGCCGAAGGCGTACAAGATATGCGCGTCCTCCCGCACCACTAAATGCGTGAACAACGCGACCAGCTCGCCGGCGGCCGGCAATCCATAGAAGGTCGACATGGGCGCTTCCATCTCATAGCCGACGCCGTTCACGTCGACCATCAGCATGGGCGGCTGCTTCGCCGCCAAGCGGCCTTTTAAAAAGCCGATCATCCGCGGCTCGCAGAACGCTGTACCGAGACGCGCACTCGGCCGCGCAGCGCATGGCATACGGCGGCCGCCAGGGCATCGGCGGCATCGGTCGACACCGGTCCGTCGAGCTTGAGAATACTTCGCATCATCAGCTGCACCTGCGCCTTCTCCGCGCTGCCCGAGCCGACCACGGCCTGCTTGATTTGCCGCGTTGCATATTCAAATACTTCAGCGTTGGCATCGGCCGTTCCGCAGATGGCGGCACCGCGCGCCTGCCCCAGTTTCAAGGCGCTGTCGGGATTGCGGTTGACGAACACCCGTTCGATCGCGATTTCGTGGGGGCGGTACTCGGCGACTATGGTCTGCACGCAGCGAAAAATCTCACACAGCCGATCCGCAAATTCGCCCTTCTGAGTACGGATGACGCCGCTTGCCACATAGGTCAGCTTGGGGCCCACGGCATCCAGGACGCCAAAACCGGTGCGCAGCGAACCGGGGTCGATACCGAGTACCCGCACGCTGTCAAACCGCACCTTTGAATCCGTCATTTGGCGCGTATGATACCGTCAATAGGCGCTTAAACCCACCGGCACCGACAGCGCAATTCAAGTGGAAACAACGGCTTCAACCCGAATCACGGCGAGCGAGCGGCTGCGCGCCGCCTTCGCAGCCGTGCGCGCGCTGGATCTGCCCGACTCGGCCGCAGCTCTGCGCGCTGCGGCGCTGGACGTGGCGGAAATCGTGCGCACCCTCGACGCCGATGACGAAGTGGTGATCGCGGCCATGGTGCAGCCGCTGCTCGACGCCAAACTTCTGACTGCCGAAGCGGCGGAGGGGCACTTTGGCGTTGACGCCACGCACCTGGCGCGAGCCTTGAGTTCATTGGGAGAATTCGGCTTGAGGCCGGATTGGACGCCGGAGCAGGGCCTGGAGTCGGGCCAGGCCGAGGCGCTGCGTAAGATGCTGCTGGCCGTCATCGGCGACGTGCGGCTGGTGGTGGTACGGCTCGCCGGGCAATTGCAGAAAATGCGTGCCGCCAAGTCCCTCAACCCCACCCTGCAGCGCAAGCTCGCGACTGAAACACGCGAGGTCTATGCGCCGCTCGCCAATCGCTTGGGCGTATGGCAATTGAAGTGGGAATTGGAGGATCTTGCGTTCCGTTACCTGCAGCCCGCCGATTACAAACAGATCGCCGCCGCACTCAAGGTGCGCCGTTCCGACCGTGAACACTACATCGACGAATTGAAGACGACGCTGCGCGCCGCGCTCAACGCGGCCGGCATCGAAGCCAAGATCGACGGACGGCCAAAGCACATCTACAGCATTTGGCGAAAAATGCAGGCCAAACAGCTCGCCTTCGAGCAGCTCATGGATATCCGCGCGGCGCGCGTGCTGGTGGACGGCGTCGCCGAATGCTATGCCGCGCTCGGCATGGTGCATTCGCTGTGGCAGTTCATTCCCGGGGAGTTCGACGACTACATCGCGACGCCGAAGGATAATTTGTACCGCTCGATTCACACGGCGGTGATCGGACCCGGCTCGCAACCCGTCGAAATCCAGATCCGCACCCATGATATGCACGCCAATTCGGAGCGCGGCGTGGCGGCGCACTGGCGCTACAAGGAGGGAGGCCGCAGCGACCTGGCTTATGAGCGAAAAATCGATCAACTGCGTTCGCTGTTGGCACCGACGGACGGCGCCGAGACTTCACGGGATTTTCTCGATCGCATGCGCGTCGACCTGTTCCAGGACCGCATCTATGTGGTGTCGCCCAAAGGTGAAATAGTGGACGTGCCGATGGGCGGCACGCCGCTGGACTTCGCCTATCAAGTGCACACTGATCTAGGTCATCGAACCCGCGGCGCGAAGGTCAACGGACGCATCGTGGCCCTCGACTACAAGCTCAAGAACGGCGAAAAAGTGGAAATCATCACCGCCAAAGCCGCGCACCCCTCGCGTGACTGGCTGTCGCCGCAATCGGGTTTTCTCGCGAGCCCCAGGCACCGCAACAAGGTACGCGCTTGGTTCCGCAAGCAGAACGAGTGGCAGAACAAGGCCGAAGGGCGCGCGCTGTTTGATCGCGAAATACAGCGCTTGGGCGTGGCCAGTCCACCCATCCCCGAATTGTTGGCCGAACTTAAATTGTCCAGCACCGAGGCGTTGCACGAAGCCTTAGGGTTGGGCGAGGTCAGCCCCGCACAAGTGGCAGGCGCCATCCAGCGCATTCTTCACGCCCGCGAGGGTCGCCCGGAGAATTCCATTCGAGCCAAGAGCGCCGCCGCCGCGCGCGAACCCGATATCGAAGTTCAGGGCATCGGTGATCTATTGTCCACTTACGCGCGCTGCTGCAAGCCCGTACCCCCGGAAGCCATCGTGGGCTACATTACCGTCGGCAAAGGGGTCAGCATTCACGCCCAGTCCTGCGTCAATCTGGCGCGCCTCAGCGTCAAAGCGCCGGCACGGATTCTGGCGATCAGCTGGGGCAAGATGGGATCGAACGAGTTCCCGGTGGACATCGAGGTCCAAGCCTTCGACAGGCGCGGCTTGGTACGTGACGTCAGTACGGCATTGGCGGACGACAAGATCAGCATCCAGGGCATGAACACCGTCACCGACAAGCGCGACAACCTGGCACGCATGAAAATCAGCATATCGATTACCGGGCTGCCACAGCTATCGCAGTTGCTGACGCGCATCGCGCAAGTGCCGAACGTCATCAGCGCGCGGCGCAAGAAGTAACGATGCGGTGCAGGACCGGGCGGGCCCGGTGCCGGGCGCCCGGTGCCCGGCGTGGCTATTGCGCAGTCTTGAAGCGCTGCCAGATGCGGGTAATGGCGCGCGACTGCTGCGGAGGATCCTCGGTCTGCACGAATAGCCTGCGTTGTTCATCAGCCGGTGGATATACGATGGCGTCGGCCGCGAGCGCGGCATCGAGCAGCGGCGTGGCCGCGGTATTGGCGTTGGCATTGCCGATGAAATTGGACACGTTCGCGATCGCCGCGGGCTCCAGCAGATAGTTGATGAACAGGTGGGCATTCGCGGCATTCGGCGCGTCGCGGGGGATGGCCAGCATGTCGAACCACAGCAAAGATCCCTCCTCAGGGATCAGGAAATTGATTTCTATCCCGTTCTTCGCCTCGTGCGCGCGGCGCCTGGCCTGATAGACCGTGCCGTTATAATCGAGCGATACGCAAATATCACCGTTGGCGAGCGCTTCGGTGCCCACGCCTGAATCGATGTTGCGCACATAGGGGCGGATCTTGAGCAAGACCTGCTCGGCATCGGCGAGATCCTGCGCACTCGGCGCATTGGGGTTCCTCCCCAGGTATTTGAGCACCAGCCGCACCACTCCGGCGGGCGCATCGAGAAAGTTGATGCCGCAGTCCGCGAGCTTGGCGGCAAACTTGGGATCGAAAACCAGGCGCCAGCTGGTCAGCGGAACGCCAGGCAGGGCCGCCGCCAGCATTTTTTCGTTGTAGCCAATGCCGTACGTTCCCCAGGCGTACACCACCGCATGCGCGTTGCCGGGATCATTGAGCGCCACCCGAGACATGATTGCTGAGTCGAGATTGGCCAGATTGGGAAGTTTTGTCTTGTCCAGAGCCTGGTAGGCGCCGCTGCGAATTTGCCGCTGCAAGTACGGCGCCGTCGGCACGACCACATCGAAGCCGCTATTGCCTGTCAGCATGCGCGCCTCCAGTGTCTCGTTGGTATCGAAATACGAAACGCGCACCTTGATGCCGGTGCGTTTCTCGAAATTTGCAATGGTGTCGGGCGCCAAATAGTCCGACCAGGTATAGAAGTTGAGTACCTTGCCCACCGCGGCCCGCTCGACCGGCGGCGCGCCGCGCGGCGCCGAATCGGGCTTGCCGCAGCCGCCGGTCAGGGCCGCCGACGCACACACGATCGCAGACAGAAATGATTTACCGCACAGCATGGTCTGCGGGCTCGTACTCCAGGATCTCGCCATTGGCGAGCGAAACTCCGGTCAGTGCCTGAATGAAAGCCCAGTGGCCGACCAACAGCGTGGTGGTGCGGTCGTCGCGGCCGGCCATGAGCTCACGAAAAGCAGTCGCGCGCGCGCTGGTCTCTTCGGCCGTTTCGATGCCGTCATGCCACCATTGCGGCGGCAGATGCCGAAAGTCGTGCTGCGGAAAGCGATTCGCAAGCACCTCAGGATGACTGCCGATGTCGCAGGCAAAAGCGGCTTGCTCGCGAACTTCCGGCATTATCTTCACCGGCACCTGATGAATGGCGAGCACCGGCTGCGCCGTCTGCAACGCGCGGGTGAATGGCGAAATAATGATGCGCGACAAGTGCGCGTCCGCCAGTTGGCGTGCGGCTGCAGCGGCCTGTTCGACTCCCAGGGGTGTCAATTCCGGGTCGTGAATCCCCGGATCGACGCGAGTCGCATTGAAATGCAAGTTGAAATAGCTCTGGCCATGGCGCAACAAAAACATGCTCAGTTGCCGGCCTGGGGTCTACCGGTTGATTCCGTCGATCGCCTTCTTGTCCACCGCCAAAGCAGCCTCATGAATCACCTCCGACAGGGTCGGATGAGCGTGGATGGTGCGCTGTATGTCCTCGGTGCTTGCCGAGTATTCCATTGCAAGTACCGCCTCGCCGATCAGCTCGCCCGCCATCGGACCGATCACATGAATGCCGAGAACCTCGTCATCGTCCTTGGCGGACACGATCTTCGCAAAGCCTTGCGCTGCCTCCATCGCCCGCGCACGCCCACTGGCCGCGAACGGAAACGAGCCGACCTTGTAGGGGCGGCCGCTCGCCTTGACCTGCTCCTCGGTTTGTCCGACCCAGGCAATTTCCGGCGCCGTGTAGATCACCGACGGAATGACCTTGTAGTTCACCTCGGCGAAATGGCCGGCGATGAGATCCGCCACCATGGCGCCCTCCTCCTTGCCCTTGTGCGCCAGCATCGGACCGCGTACCACGTCGCCCACCGCCCAAACATTCGCCACGCCGGTGCGGCAATGATCGTCGACTTGAATGAAGCCGCGCTCGTCGAGCTGCACGCCCGTGCCCTCCGCGAGCAAACCCTGCGTGAATGGCCGGCGTCCCACGGCGACGACCAGCTTGTCCACCTGCAATGTATGCTCGCCCAGCGCATCAAGGTACACGACGTCCACCGCGCCGCCGGCGACGGCCGCGCTCTGTACCTTCGCGCCGAGTTTGATGTCGAGTCCCTGCTTTTTGAAGTGACGCAGCGCCTCCTTCGCTATCGCACCGTCCGCGATGGGCAGAAATTGCTCCATGGCCTCCAGCACCGTGACCTCGCTGCCCAGGCGTCGCCACACGCTGCCGAGTTCCAGGCCGATGACCCCGGCGCCGATCACGCCCAAACGAGCAGGGACCGCGTCGAATTCCAGCGCATTCCACGAGTCGACGATGGACTTGCCATCATGCGGGACATTCTTCAGCCGCAGCGGCACCGACCCCGAGGCCAGCACCACATGCTTGGCTTGCAGCGTCCGCTCCTTGCCGTCCGGGCCCGTCACCAGCACCTTATTTCCGGGCAGCAGCTGTCCGTGCCCCTGAATGCCGACCACGCCGCTGGCCTTGAACAAAGCGAGAATGCCGCCGGTCATTGTCTTGACCACCGAGGCACGGCGCTTTTGCATGGCGGCAAGATCCAGCTTCAAGTCGCCGATCTTGATGCCGTGAACGGCGAATTCATCCTTGGCGCGCTGATACAGCTCGGAGGATTCGAGCAGCGCCTTCGAGGGAATGCAGCCCGCATTCAAGCAGGTTCCGCCGAAGGCGAAGCTGCCGTCGGTGTTGATCCATTCGTCGACGCAGGCTACTTTCAGTTTGTTCTGTCCGGCGCGAATCGCCGCCGGATAGCCTGCCGGACCACCGCCGATCACTACCACATCGTAGCTGTCGCTCATAAGCCGAGCACCATGCGCGCCGGATCCTCGAGGCACTGCTTCACCGTCACCAGAAACAACACCGCCTCACGGCCGTCGATGATGCGGTGATCGTAGGTCAGCGCGATGTACATCATGGGACGCACCACGACTTGGCCGTCGATCACGACGGCACGATCTTGAATCTTGTGCATGCCGAGAATCGCACTCTGCGGGGAATTGACGATGGGGGTGGACAGCAGCGATCCGAACACGCCGCCGTTGGTAATCGTGAAGGTGCCGCCGGTCAGCTCCTCCATGGTGATGGTGCCGGCGCGGGCGCGCCCCGCGAAATTGGCAATAGACTTTTCGATGTCGGCGAAGCTCTGCAGATCCGCGTCACGCAACACCGGTACGATCAGCCCGCGATCGGTGGACACTGCAACTCCAACGTCGAAGTATTCGTGATACACGATATCGTTGCCTTCAACGGACGCATTCACTGTCGGAAATTTCTTCAGCGCCTCGACGCATGCCTTGGTGAAGAAGGACATGAACCCCAGCTTCACGCCATGCTGCTTCTCGAACTGGTCCTTGTAGCGCGTGCGCAGTTCATTGACCGCTTTCAGATCGACTTCGTTGAACGACGTCAGCAAGGCCTGGGTGGTTTGCGCCTGCACCATGCGCTCGGCAATGCGCGCACGCAGCCGGGTCATCGGCACTCGCTGATCGGTTCGTCCGCCGCGAGCGAGCGGGACGGGCGCTGCCGCCGGCGCCGCCTTGGAAATCGGCGCTGACGACTGGGCTATCGCTGTTATCGGGACGGGCTCTTTGGTCGAGAGATAATTGACCACATCCGACTTCGAGACGCGGCCGTCACGTCCTGATCCGCTGACCGCCTTCGGATCGACTTTGTTCTCCTCCACCACCCGTTTTGCGGCAGGGCTGAGCTTGCCGCCGGAAGTGGCCATGACGGCGGGCGCGCTGGCGCCGGGCACGGGCACGGCGCTGACCCCCTCCTCTATAATGGCCAATATTTGGCCGCTGGTGACCGTGGTGCCGTCGGTCAACCTGATTTCCTTCAGCACCCCCGCCGCGGGTGCGGGCACTTCGAGAACGACCTTGTCGGTCTCCAAGTCGACAAGATTCTCGTCGCGGGCCACGGCATCGCCGGGCTTCTTGTGCCATGAGACCAGCGTGGCGTCGGCCACCGATTCCGGTAGCTGCGGCACGCGAACTTCGATAGTCATTTAGCCAGTCCTAGTAGTGTGAGCCGCCGGCAGGCGCATCGTTTGTCGGGAAGTCTCATCCGGAGGCACGCCCTGTAGCGCCGCGGTGACCAGATTTTTCTGCTGCTGTTCGTGCAGGGCGGAAATGCCCGTCGCGGGCGCCGCCGCGCCGGCGCGACCTGCGTACAGGAGTTCGTGCTTGGGGCCGAGCTTCGACTGCAAGCGATGGCGAATCTGGTACCAGCTGCCCTGATTCTGCGGCTCTTCCTGGCACCAGACGATCTCGCGCGCATTGCAGTACTTGCGCAGAATCGCCTCGTATTCGTCGGAGGGAAAGGGATAGAGTTGTTCGAGCCGCACGATGGCCACCGCTTCGGCCTTGGCCTCGCGGCGCGACTTCAACAAGTCGAAATACACCTTGCCGCTACACAGAACGACGCGTGTTACGGCCGATGCTTTTATATCGTCGATCTCATCGATTACCGGGTAGAAGGCGCCGCCGGCGAGTTCCTCGAGCCGCGACACCGATAGCGGATGACGCAATAAGCTCTTCGGCGTCATGACGATGAGCGGCTTGCGCAGCGGTCTTACGATTTGCCGACGCAGCATGTGAAACATTTGTGCCGGGGTCGAGGGCACGCACACCTGCATATTGAACTCGGCACATAGCTGCAGGAATCGCTCCAGGCGCGCCGACGAATGCTCGGGCCCCTGGCCCTCGTAGCCATGCGGCAGGAACAAGGTAAGACCGCACAAGCGGCCCCATTTGGCCTCGCCCGAGCTGATGAACTGATCGATGATGACCTGCGCGCCGTTGCCGAAGTCGCCGAACTGTCCCTCCCAAATGGTCAGGCAGTGGGGCTCGGTGGTGGAGAATCCATACTCGAAGCCCATCACCGCTTCTTCCGAGAGCACCGAGTCGATGACCGTGAACGTCGGCTGATTCGTGGCCAGATGCTGCAGGGGGGCGTAGCTGCGCCCCGTGACTTGATCGTGCAGCACCGCGTGGCGGTGAAAGAACGTGCCGCGGCCACTATCCTGGCCGGTAAGGCGGATCGGATAGCCCTCCTGGACCAAGCTCGCGTAGGCTAAGTTTTCCGCACATCCCCAGTCGAGCGCAAGATCGCCGGCGAGCATGCGCTCGCGTGCCTGCATGATGGCGAGTACGCGCGGATGCAAAGTCCAATCCGCGGGATACGTGGTAATCGCCTTGCCGAGCGCCCGCAGGCGGACCATGTCCACCGCCGTCTTGATCGGCTCTGACCAATCCGCACCCAGGTACGCGCTCCAATCCACCGTGTATTTGTTGCCGATGAGACCGAGTGCTGCGCGCGCCTGCGGCTTGCCCGCGTCCAAGCCGTTGCGATACTGCTCCATCATGGCCGACGCTTCGGCTGCCGTGAGCACGCCCTCGGCCGCGAGCTTGTCCGAGTACAGCTGGCGCACAGTGGGTTTCTTGCGTATCACTTGGTACATCAGCGGCTGGGTCGCCGCCGGTTCGTCGGCCTCATTATGGCCATGCCGGCGATAGCAAACCAGGTCGATCACCACGTCCTTATGGAATTTCATCCGGTAGTCGAGAGCAAAACGCGCCACGAAGCACACCGCTTCCGGATCGTCCGCATTGACGTGGAAAATCGGCGCCTCAATCATCTTCGCGACATCGGAACAATACAGCGTCGAACGCGCATCGCGCGGATCGCTGGTAGTAAAGCCCACCTGATTATTGATGATGACGTGCACCGAGCCACCGGTGTAGAAACCGCGAGCCTGCGACAGCTGCAAGGTCTCCATCACCACGCCCTGGCCGGCGAACGCCGCATCGCCGTGAATTTGCACCGGCAGCACCTTGTCGCCGCGCGCGTCGCCGCGGCGCTCTTGCCGGGCGCGCACCGAACCTTCCACCACCGCGTTCACCACCTCCAGATGCGAGGGATTGAACGCCAGCGCAACATGCACATTACCCGAGCCGGTCTTGAGGTCAGCGGAGAATCCCTTGTGATACTTGACGTCGCCGGAGCCGCGCAGCTTCGCCAAATCGTACTGGCCCTCGAACTCGCTGAACAAATCCTTCGGCGACTTGCCCAGCAGATTCACCAGCACGTTCAGGCGCCCGCGATGCGCCATGCCGATGATGGTCTCCTCGACGCCGATAGCGCCGCCCCGCTGTACTAGATCGTCGAGCAACGGAATCAGGCTATCGGCACCCTCCAGCGAGAAGCGTTTCTGACCCACGTACTTGGTGTGCAGGTAGCGCTCCAACCCCTCGGCCGCGGTCAGTTGCCACAGGATGCTTCGCTTCTCTTCGGCGCTGAAGCGGCGCTGCATTCGCTCCACCTGGAAATTATCTTGCAGCCAAAGACGTTCATCCGTGTTCGACACGTGGGCGAATTCCGCGCCGATGGTGCCTGTATAGATGAACTTCAAATCGTTGAGAATATTTTTAAGCGTGGCGCGCTCAGGCAGCGCCGCGTTGCGGCTGCCGGTGAAAAATTCAGCGTCGAGATCGGCATCGGACAAGCCGAAATACTCCAGATCGAGCACGTAGGGTTTGGCCCGATCCTGCAGCCCCAAGGGATCCAGCTGGGCGACCAAGTGGCCGCGATTGGCATACACCTGAACCAGGCGCGACACGGCGCCCTGCTTGGCGCTGGCGTCGGAAGGGGCACTGGTGCTCTGACCGCCGCCGGACGGCGGCGACTGCTGCAATCGCGCCAACAGGTGCTGTCGAATGGGGCCGTGGGCAATCTCCCGGCCGCGGCCGCCCTGCAAACCGCCGAAGTACTGCCGCCAGGTCGGGTCGACTGAGTCCGGATCCTTAAGGTACTGCTCGTAGAGGTCCTCAATGTACCCAGCATTTCCGCCGGAAAGCGCCGTGGTGGCTAATAGATCGGCGAGCGATTGACTCATAGGGCTTTGACGGAGAAAAAACTCAACAATATCAACATGATGAGAAGAAAACGGTCGTTAGGACTTAACCGTTAGTTTAGCCCAAGGCGACACAATATGGAATGTGCGGCAATCCGCGATATTTACAAGATCGGCAGGTCGCTCGGACCCTTGAGCATCCAAATCTCATAGCCGATCAAGGTCGCGTAGGCCAGGAGCACCCCGTACAGCACCCATTCGACGGGGAGCACGCGCATGAATCGGTATCGCGCCAAGAACACCATGAGAATGACGCCCGCGCTGGTCATACCCATCTTCAACGCGGTAAAGGTGGCCGCGCTGCGGTACACCAGCACCGCCATGATGGGATTGACCTCAGCGGCCCCCCCCTGCAGCAGGGTCAGTGTCAGAAATGCGTCCGTCACGCTCAATAACACGATGCCGACCGCCACAGCGAGCAAGTGCGCAGAATGCCAATCAAGCATATGAAAGCGCATGTCGCCAAAGCGGCGCGGTGATGCGCGACGACGCGGTTTGAAGTTGCCGTATAGAACCGACCACCACAGGCGCCGCCGCCTCTCGGTACGACCGCGCCGCTCATGCAAGTGCAACACGGTGCCTACCCAACCCTGTCGCTCTCCGCCATGCCGCGCTCGTTTCATCTGCGACACTATCGCGATACACCGGGGTATAGGGCAAGCGCAATGCGTCATAATGCGCGCCAACTTCCCGGTATATTTTGAAGCGACGCTTACGAAGCCATCACCAGCCTGGCGACGAACTCGCTGACCGGCATTGCCGCCAACGCCACCCGATCCGCGAACAGGGCCTTGATGGATTCGGTTTGCTTTGACCCGAAATGCGCCGCGACGCTGCTCTCGAACTTCTTGACCAGCACCGGCATGCCCTCTTCACGGCGCTTGCGATGGCCGATGGGGTAGTCCACTTGCACGCGCGCACTGGCGCTGCCGTCCTTGAAGAACACCTGCACGGCGTTGCCGATGTAGCGCTTGTCGGGATCGTAGTACTCTTGAGTAAATGTCGGATTTTCTTTCACCTGCATTTTCGCGCGCAGCCCATCGACGCGTGGATCGTTGGCGATCCGATCTTCGTAGTCCCCCGCGTTGAGTCTGCCGAACAGCAGCGGGATAGCCACCATATATTGGATACAGTGATCGCGATCCGCGGGATTCGACAGCGGGCCGGTCTTGTCGATGATGCGCACACCGGGTTCCTGGGTTTCAATCATCACCCGTTCGATCTCAGCGAGCTTGGGTAAGATTTGGCCGTGCAAGGTCATCGCCGCCTCGACCGCCGTCTGCGCATGAAACTCCGCCGGATAGGAGATCTTGAACAGCACGTTTTCCATCACGTAGCTGCCGAAGGGCTGCGGCAGGGACAGCGGCTTGCCCTTCAACAGCACATCTTGGAAACCCCAGGTCTTGGCCGACAGCGCCGACGGATATCCCATCTCATCCTTGAGCGCGAACAGCGCATGGCGCACGGCGCGGCTGGTCGCATCGCCGGCCGCCCAACTCTTGCGCGAACCGGTGTTCGGTGCGTGCCGGTAGGTGCGCAGCGCCCCGCCGTCGACCCAGGCGTTCGACACTGCGTTGATGATCTGCTCGCGCGAACCGCCGAACATCGCTGTGACCACCGCGGTAGATGCCACCCGAACCAACAGCACATGATCGAGCCCGACTCGATTGAAGCTGTTCTCCAGCGCCAGCACGCCCTGGATTTCGTGGGCCTTGATCATGCCGGTGAGCAGGTCGCGAACCGAGAGCGCTTTGCCGGAGCGCGACAAATAATCGGCCACGGCGAGAATTCCGCCCAGATTGTCCGAAGGATGCCCCCACTCCGCCGCCAGCCAAGTGTCGTTGAAATCGAGCCAGCGAATCATGGCGCCGATGTTGAACGCTGCGTTGATGGGATCGAGTTCGTAGGCCGTGCCCGGAACGCGCGCCCCGTTGGTCAAGGTCGCACCGGGAACCACCGGTCCCATTAGTTTCGTGCAGGCCGGATACTTCAATGCCTGAAAGCCGCAGGCCAGCGTGTCCATCAAACAGTAGGCAGCGGTCTCGTAGGCAAGCTTATTTTTGATCTCGAAGTTCAGGGCGTAGTCGGCGATGGCCGTCAGAATGTCATCCGGCGCCGGACGTTCGGCCGATTTAATATCGTGGGACATGGGGGTGACGGACTCTCTCTGGCTGTAAGTTTGTTGAATAGGACGCTGCGGCGGCGACGTTGGCGTTACGGCCGCTGCGCCAGCGGCACGAAGGGGAGGTTTTCCGGCCCGATGTAATTGGCGCTCGGCCGGATGATCTTGCCATCCTCGCGCTGTTCGACGACGTGTGCGGCCCAGCCGCAGGTGCGGGCGATCACGAACAGCGGAGTGAACATGGCGGTCGGCACCCCCATCAGATGATAGGACACGGCCGAGAACCAGTCGAGATTGGGAAACATTTTCTTGATCTCATGCATCACCGTTTCAATCCGCTCGGCGACGTTGAAGCCTTGCATGTCGTTGGCTTCGCGTCCCAGCTTGCGGGCGACCTCCTTGATGACCTGATTGCGCGGATCGGAAATCGTATACACCGGATGCCCGAAGCCGATGATCACCTCTTTGTCCGCCACCCGGCGGCGAATATCGGTCTCGGCCGCATCCGGCGTCGAATAGCGGCTCTGGATATCGAAAGCGACTTCGTTGGCACCGCCATGCTTCGGTCCGCGCAGCGCGCCGATGGCGCCGGTGATGCACGAGTATAGATCCGAACCCGTGCCCGCAATGACGCGCGCGGTGAAGGTGGAGGCGTTGAACTCATGTTCGGCATAAAGGTTCAGCGACGTGTGCATGGCGCGTACCCAGGAGGCGGCGGGCTTGCGTCCATGCAGCAAGTGCAGGAAGTGCGCGCCGATGGAATCGTCGTCGGTTTGCACATCGATGCGCCGTCCATCGCGCACATAGTGGTGCCAGTAGCACAGCATGGAACCCAAGGAAGCCAGCAACCGGTCGGCGATGTCGCGCGCGCCGGCGCTCTTGTGAGCGTCGGCCTCGGGAATGCAGCAACCCAGCGCCGAGACACCGGTGCGCAGCACGTCCATGGGATGACTGGTCGCCGGCAACTGCTCCAGCACCGTGCTCACGGCGGCGGGCAATACCCTAAGTGCCTTCAGCTTCACCTTGTAGGCGGTGAGTTCTGCGCGATTCGGCAGCTTTTCATGGACCAGGAGATAGGCGATCTCTTCGAATTCGCATTCGCTGGCGATGTCCAGAATGTCGTAGCCGCGATAGTGCAGGTCATTGCCAGTCCGGCCCACGGTGCATAGCGCCGTGTTGCCGGCCGTCACGCCGGACAACGCCACGGATTTCTTCGGTTTGAAGGCGCCGGTCTGGGCTGCGGCTGTGGCTTGTGCGTCGGGCATAGTCATCTCCTGAAGATTCCGCTACTTTTCTTTGCCGGCAGCGAACAGCTGGTCGAGCTTGGCCTCGTAAGCGTGATAGTCGAGATACTTGTATAAATCGGCGCGAGTTTGCATTAGGCCCAATACATTCTTTTGCGTGCCGTCGAGTCGAATCGCCTGATAGGTCGCAAGCGCCGCCGCATTCATCGCGCGGTAGGCGGAGCAGCAATGCAGCACGATATCGACCCCGACCGTTCCCAACTCCTCACGCGTGTACAAGGGTGTGTGGCCGAATTCGGTGATGTTGGCGAGAATCGGCACCCGGACCGCGTCTTTGAAGCGCCGGTACATGGCAAGTTCAGTCATGGCTTCCGGGAAAATCATATCGGCGCCCGCCGCGACGCAGGCGATGGCCCGCTCGATGGCCTTATCGATGCCTTCCACCGCCAGCGCATCGGTGCGCGCCATGATCACGAAATCGGAATCGGTGCGGGCGTCGACGGCCGCTTTGACTCGATCGACCATTTCCTGTTGCGAGACCACTTCCTTGCCTGGACGGTGGCCGCACCGCTTGGTTTGAACTTGATCTTCAATATGCAATCCGGCGGCGCCGAGCTTGATGAAGGATTTGACGGTGCGCGCAATGTTGAATGCCCCGCCCCACCCGGTATCGGCATCCACCAGCAGCGGCAGCGCGCAGGCATCGGTGATACGGCGGATGTCGATCAGCACATCATCCATGGTGCTGATGCCTAAATCCGGCACACCCAGCGAATTGGCGGCAACGCCCCCGCCCGATAGATACAGGGCTTTGAATCCGCAGGCTGCCGCCATTCTTGCGGCATAGGCATTGATGGCGCCGACCACTTGCAGAGGGCGCTCCTCGGCAAGCGCGGCGCGAAATCGCGCTCCCGGCGATAGCACCGGCGTATGCGTCATACGCGCCCCACCACCGGAATCAAGGCACCCGTTACGGCGCGCGCCTCGTCGGAAACCAAAAACGCGATGACCTCGGCCGCCTCGACCGGAGTTACCCAGCGCGTGAAATCCGCTTTCGGCATATCGAGGCGATTACGCGGTGTATCCAAAATACTCGGCAAGATGGCATTGACCGTAATGCCCTTGTCCTTCAATTCATCAGCAAGCGCTTCGGTCAATTTTTCAACCCCGGCCTTGGATGCGGCGTACGCACCCATGCCGCCGGCCGCTTTGACCGCACCCATGGCGCCGACATTGACGATACGTCCGCCGGCGGCCTTTAGCAGGTGCGGTAGCGCAGCCTGGCAGGCTACGACCGCGGTCTTCAAATTGAGCGTATACATCGAGTCCCAAGTCGCGAGGATTCCGCCCGCGACTTTCTCGAAGCGGAAGCCGCCGGCCACGTTGATCAGCCCGTCGAGACGACCGGCCTCTTTGACCACGCCTTCCATGACCGATCGCGCCGCCTCTGGCTGCGACAAATCAATCCCCCCGAAATGCATTGCGCCGGAGGCGGACGCCGGCGCGGTCACAGGCGCATGCGCGACCAATGCCAGCCGAGCGCCGTACTTGCCCAAGGTCGATGCCACTGCCTGACCCAGAGCGCCGTCGCTGCCGGTGACCACCAGGACTTTGCCCGATAAATTCATGGGTTAATTATCCTCGATTCCATGCTGCGGTAAGGGTGACAAAAACACTCAAAATACGTGAGCGATATTGCAACAGAGCCAAGAGGCCCCAGGCGCATGCCGCCTAGGCTTGCACGGTGCGGCGAAACTCGCCCGGCGATGCCCCCGTCCACTTGCGAAACGCCCGATGAAACGCGCTGCGCTCGGAGAACCCCAGTTCCACGGCAATGTCCATGACGCTGCGCTTCGAATGACTCAGATAGCTGATGGCAAGGTCCCGCCGCAGCTGATCCTTGATCGATTGATAAGACTCGCCTTCTTCGTGCAAGCGGCGGCGAATGGTGGCGGGAGTCATATTCAACTCCTCAGCCAGCCTCTCAAAGTCCGGCACCTCGCCGGGCAAGCACTGGCGCAGCCGCCGCCGCACCCTCGCGCTCAAGCTGCTGCCGTTCTTGTACTTTATCAAGATGCTTTCCGGCGCCGTGCGCAAAAACTCCTTGATGGACCGTTCGTTCTGCACCACGGGCAGATCCAGATAGCTCGCGTCAAAGGCGATCAGCGTGTTCGGTCGGTCGAAGCTCAGATCCGCGGAATACATCAGCCGATATTCGGCGCTGTGTGCAGGTTCAGAGTAACTGAATTGGGTGCGCAGAATGGGAATGCGCCGGCCCACCAGCCAGCACGATACTCCGTAGAGCAGCATCAACAGAAGTTCATGTGCAAACACCCGCTGCCTCGCGCCCGCGACCCGCTCATGCAAAACGATCCTGGCCTCTTTAGGGTCGCGCTCGCAGGTGCCGGAAATGTCATCGAGAATCAATGCATAGAAACGCAGGCTACGGTCAAGTGCCTGACTGAGATTTTTGCAAGCCACCGCCGCATGGCAAATCATGGCAAACGTCCCGGCCTTCATGCGGCGCGAATCCTGGCCAAAGAACTCGTCATCCAGGGCCAGAGCGATACTGCGCCACAAGCCGCCGTAATGCTTCACCGAGACACGCGCCTGAGGCACTTGCAGAAGGCTTGAGGACAGCCCGACATCGGCCAGGAATGCATCCGCATCCAAGTTCCGGGCCTGCAGGCTTTGTAGCGCCGCAGCGACGAAACAGATGGCGATTGTCCCGGGTTCCGCAGGCCGCGGCACCGAGGCCGCGGCGCCGCGAGTCTCGGGAACCGGCAAAGTATTGCCATTTCGCCTGCGCATTTCTAAAGCTTTGGGCATCATTGACCGCGACTAGGCTCTATAGTTTACGCGATACGGTAAACTATGCGATCAGGCGATTCGCACACGTCAACGACCGAAGGGACATTCTCAATGAGCACTAAACCCGCAGCACTGGCAAATCCGTTACCCACCGTCAAAATGCTGCTCGACGGCAAGTTCATCGAGTCGAATTCCGCCGAGTGGCACGACGTCGTCAACCCGGCCACGCAGCAGGTGCTGGCGCAGGTGCCCTTTGCCACGGATGCAGAAATCGAGGCCGCCATTGCGTCGGCCAAGCTGGCCTATAAAACCTGGAAGAAAACGCCCCTGGCAGCTCGCGCGCGGATCATGCTGAAACTGCAGGCGCTGGTACGGGAGCACACGAGCCGCATCGCCCAAACCTTGAGCGCGGAACAAGGCAAGACCCTGGCGGACGCAGAGGGAGACGTGTTCCGTGGCCTTGAAGTGGTCGAACACGCCTGCTCGATCGGCAGCTTACAGCTAGGTGAGTTTGCCGAAAACGT
>JANYIY010000372.1 GCA_025358615.1 Gammaproteobacteria bacterium
CACGCTGATGTCGTCCAGAATGCGGTATCCCGACTCCTGGCCGATGAAGATCTGAATGCCGTCGGCCCGCAGGCAGCTGTCGAGCAGCCGCAATATGTCGTGCTTCTCGTTGAACGCCTCGAACAGGCGCTTCAGGCGCTCGACGTTCGACAGCTCCGCGAAACCCATCAGATTGGTTTCCCCGGCAATCACGTATTCGACACCCGCATCGGTGCCTGCGTCGAATACCTTCTGCGCCACCTGGATGGCGTCCTGCATGAGCTGGTCCATGTGCTGCCGCGTTTCCTGCATTTGCTTGAGCAGTTGGGCACGAACATCCGGCAGCGAGCGTCCCGAGAATGCCTCGTTGAGGTAATTGGCGGCGCGGCGCAATTCCTCGCTCGAATAGTAGCGGTCGAGCTGCACCACCCGGTTCTGAATTTCCCGATTGCTCATCACCATGATGGCGAGCGCGCGATTCTCCGACAGGGTGACGAATTCGATTTGCGACAGCGCGACATAGTTTGGGTTGGGCAAGGTCACGAGCCCCGCCATATGCGTGATGCTCGACAGCATCTGCGATACGGTCTGGACCAGCGAGCGGCCATTGGAGGCATCGGAACCCAGGCGGCGCTCGATTTCCTCGATTTCCTCGTGATGCAGAGGCTTCAACTTGAGCAGGGTGTCGACGAAGAAGCGGTAGCCCTTGTCCGTGGGTATGCGCCCGGCAGAGGTATGCGGTGAGGCGACGAAGCCCAGATCCTCCAAATCGGCCATGACGTTGCGGATGGTGGCCGAGGACAGACTCAAGCCCGAATCACGCGACAGGGTACGTGAGCCGACGGGCTGCCCGTCGCGAATATAACTCTCGATCAGGGCCTTGAGCAGCAGCTGTGCCCGCTCGTTCAGCCCTTCATCGCTACCTTCTGTCATACGGTCCATATAACATGTTTGAAGCTACCTAGCGTATCCGCCCGAAGTCAAGGCCAAACGAATCGGCTCAAAATCCTCTGCTTCAGCGCGTGACCGGCTCGGCGCTGTCTGCTACAAGGATTCGCTTATGTCGTTTCAATCCATTGCACTGGTCGGCAGGCCCGCGGATTTGCGCGTCGCCGAATGCATGCTGAGCCTGACCGCGCACTTTTACTCCAAGGGTATTCGCACGCTGGTCGATCCCGGGGTGGAGTTGGCGTTTCGCCCGGACAGCGTCGTGCCCTGCCCGGAAGCCGCCTTTGCCACGCGCGCGGATCTCATCGTCGCCATCGGCGGCGACGGCACCCTGCTGTATGCCGCAAGATTGGTCGCGGGCCATGCGGTGCCGCTGCTCGGCATCAATCGCGGCCGCTTGGGATTTCTGACCGACGTCAGCCCCAATTCCATGCTGGAGGACGTGGACAGCGTGCTGGCAGGGCGCTACACCGAAGACCGGCGATCGCTGCTCTCCGCACGTCTGGAGAAGCATGGCGCCGAATCGGTCAGCGCCCTTGCCTTGAATGACGTGGTGGTCAATAAGTGGGAAACTGGCCGGACCATGGATTTCGAGACCTCGATCAATGGGCGTTTCGTCAACTCCCATGGGGGCGACGGCATGGTGATCGCGACCGCCACGGGTTCGACCGCCTATGCGCTGTCCTGCGGCGGGCCCATCGTCGAACCGGATCTCGATGTTTGGGTGATGGCCCCCATTAGTCCGCACACCTTGAGCGACCGTCCGATTGTGGTGCGCGCGGGGAGCAAGATCCAGCTGCGTATGTCGGACCGCTTCGAGTCGCGGGCCCAAGTCACTTGCGACGGCAGCGCCATCGGCGATCTCGAACAAGGCGACAATCTGTATGTCGAAGGCTCCGACGCGCAAATCACGCTGCTGCATCCGCCGGGCTACGACTATTACCGGCTGTTGCGCTCGAAGCTGCATTGGGGCCGCGGCGCGTACGGCAGGCAAGACGACAATCGCGAGGGCAACTAGGCCCGTGTGAGTATTTCATGCTGACGCATCTGCAACTTCGCGATTTCGTTCTGGTCGATCAGGCCGAACTCGAACTGCGGCCCGGGTTGACCGCGCTCACCGGCGAAACCGGCGCCGGTAAATCCATCTTGGTCGACGCCCTGCTGCTCATCGCCGGCGGCCGTGCCGGCGGCGACGTGGTGCGCCAGGGAGCGGAGCGCGCCGAAGTGACGGCGAGTTTTGCCGCTCTTCCGCAAGCGGTGCAAAGCTGGCTCGACGCGCAAGCGATCGAACACGCGGGCGAACTCGTGGTGCGCCGAGTGATCGGCGCGGATGGCCGCACTCGCGCCTATGTGAATGGCCAGGTGGTGCCGCTACAGGCGCTCAAGGAATTGGCGCAGTTCCTCATCGAAATCCATGGCCAACAGGAGTTTCAGCGCCTGGTGAATCGCGGCACGCAGCGCGAGATGCTGGACGAGCACTTGGCCGATGCGGCGCTGCTCACCGGCATAGGCGTGCTCTACGAGCGCCACCGCGCCTGCCGCCGTGACTTCGAGTCGCTGCAAGCCGCGGCGGAAAATCGCGACTCACGGCTCGATTTGCTGCGCTATCAGCTCGCCGAACTCGACGCCGAAGTGACGACCGCCGCCGCCATCGAAGAACTCATGGTCGATCGCAAACGCATCGCCGGCCGTGGGCGCCTGGGTGTCGCGGCGCAAACGGCGTTGAGCGCTGCCTATGAGTCGGATGGCGACAGCGCTCATTCTTTGTTGGCCAAGGCTCATGCGGCATTGCGCAATGTTGCGGACGCCGACCCGCAGCTGGCCCCTGCGGCCACACTGCTCGCCGAGGCCATGATCAACACCCAGGAGGCGGCGGATGCGTTGCGGCACTACCTGGATGCTCTGGACATTGATCCCAAGCGCCAGGAGGAAATCGAGCGTCACGCCGCGGCGCTCGAGACTTTGGCGCGCAAGCACCGCCTGACCGTACTGGAGCTTCCCGAACAGCGGCTGCGCACCGAGACTGAATTGCAGGCGCTCGATAACGTGCAATTGAGCTTGGGCAAGCTGGAACTCGAACTCGCCGCGCTGACCCGAGATTATCGCGCCGCCGCACAGCGCCTCACGCAAGCGCGCAACAAAGCCGCCGACCAGTTGAGCCGGCATATCACCCAGCTGATGCAGGCCCTAGGGATGGCGGGCGGACAATTTGCGGTGGCGGTCACGTCGAGCGAGGGGGAATTCAGCGCCAAGGGCAGCGACGACATCGAATTCCTGGTGAGTGCGAACCCCGGCCAGGCGCCCAAGAGCCTGGCCAAGGTCGCCTCCGGCGGCGAGTTATCGCGCATCAGCCTCGCCGTGCAAGTCGCCGCGGCCGCCAAGACCTCGGCACTGTGCATGGTGTTCGATGAGGTGGATGCCGGTATCGGCGGTGCGGTTGCGGAAATCGTCGGCCGGCAGTTACGCGAGTTGGGCGAGCGTGCCCAGGTACTGTGCGTGACTCACCTGGCGCAGGTGGCCGCGCAGGCGCACAGCCAATTTCGTGTCACCAAGCTTACCGACGGCAAGATTACCCGCACCCAGGTGATGAGCTTAGGACCGCCCGAGCGTGTCGATGAGATTGCGCGCATGTTGGGTGGCATCGACATCACCGAGCAAGCTCGCGCACATGCGCGTGAAATGCTGGCGCTTGCCGCAGCGGGGACTACGGTGAAGAAAAAGCGGGCACCGATAGCGCGGCGTTAAGCTCGCAGCACGGCGCGGCGCCTACTTGATGCGCTTTTGATTCGGGCAATTGGCCTTGCGGCAATGCCCATACAGAATCAAGGCGTGATCGCTGATCTCGAACCCCAGCCGTTTCGCCACCGCATGCTGGCGCTCTTCAATGCCGCTGTCCATGAACTCTTCGACGCGGCCGCAGTCAACACAGACGATGTGATCGTGGTGACCGCCCTGATTCAGCTCGAATACCGCCATGCCGCCTTCGAAGTGGTGGCGCGTGACGAGACCGGCGGCCTCGAACTGCGTGAGCACGCGGTAGACGGTGGCGAGGCCGATGTCTTCGTTGGACACCAGCAGTTTCTTGTAGATGTCCTCGGCGCTCATATGGCGCGCCGACCCATCCGCCAGAATGTCGAGGATTTTCAGCCGCGGCAGCGTAACTTTGAGGCCCGCATTGCGCAGGTCATTGCTTTCGCTGGTCGAATCGGATTTCAGGCGCTGCGGCATGCTGTGCCCTCGGGTATGATACAGGTCCAATTATCAATCATTTAACGGCTGCGCACCACTTTGACGACAATATTTCAAC
>JANYIY010000440.1 GCA_025358615.1 Gammaproteobacteria bacterium
CATGTTTGACTATGGAAATACGTTTTATGAGATATGGATGAACCGCTGCTTGGGAGGATTCAATGAAAAGAATAAACTCGACGCCAGTCGCGCTGCAGATCTTGCTCGGATTGTTTGGCACGCTCGGTGCGGCGAGCCTCGTCCCCGCTGACCCCGCGGCTTACAACCCTCGGCTGACCATCGGCGTCAACGCAGCGGGCCTGATGGGTACCTACAAGATCGATGGCCCGATCGACAAACACAACGAATTCTTCACCAGCCTGGGCACCAACGGCCGCAGTTGCGGAACCTGCCATATTGCCGCTCAGGCGATGAGCTTCACACCGGCCCACGCGCAGCTCCTGTATGCCCAGACGCACGGCGCGGATCCGCTATTTGCGAGTTTCGATGGCGCCAACTGCAGCAGTGTTGTCCCCCAGGATCGCACAGGTCACAGCCTGCTACTGAAGCACGGGCTTATCAGAATTCCGCTGCCGGTCCCCGTAAACGCACAGTACTCGATTTCGGCCGTTCATGACCCCTACGGTTGCGCATTGCAAATCGACCCGTCAACGCATGTACTGACCGCATCGGTATATCGCCGACCCCTGCGCACCGCCAATCTCTCGTTCCTGAGCGCGGTCATGTTCGATGGTCGCGAAACCATCGCGCCGTTGAGCAGCGCTGCGATTCTGGACGCGAATCTGCGAACTGACCTCATCCATCAAGCCATGGACGCCACCGTGAATCACGCGCAGGCAGCGGCGTCGCCCACCGATGCACAGCTCAATTCCATTGTCGATTTTGAGCTCGCCATATTCTCAGGCCAAATTTAAGACAGGGGTGCGCGATTGCTCGGCGACGGCGGCGGGAAAGGCGGCCCGATCAATCTTTCGGATCAGTTGTACTATCCCGCCATCAATGACACTCTCGGCGCCGACCCGAACGGCATCGCCTTCAATCCGCTGTCCATGACGCTATATGCGGCATGGGAAAAGCCCGCGGAACGGCGCCGCGACGACTATCGGTCCAATGCCCGCGCTGCAATTGCCGCGGGCGAGAAACTGTTCAATTCCGCGCCGATGACCATCAGCAATGTACGCGGCCTGAATGATAATGCCGCACTGAAGAATCCAATTTCGCTTGCCGGAACCTGCGCGACTTGCCACGACACGCCGAATATCGGCCATCATTCCCTGCCGCTGCCGCTCGATATCGGAGTGGCGCATTCGTCAAATCCCGATCTCGAATCGGACAAGGTTATCGCCGCGGCGGTAAACGAACTGAGCGCGCCCGACCTGCCGGTGTTCCTAATCTCCGGATGTCCGAATCCATTCAACCAAGGGCAAGCCGAATCGTTTTACACCACCGATCCGGGCAAGGCGCTCGTCTCTGGGAATTGCGCCGACTTCAATCGAGTGAAAGGACCCATCTTGCGGGGCCTGGCCGCGCGTGCGCCGTACTTCCACAATGGCTCAGCAGCCCATGCTGCTATGACTCGCCGATGAATTGCTAAGCAGTGCCCATTTCGGCAAGCTCGACCGCGTAAGTTCGTGCGAGAAGCCGCTTCATGGGATCCACTCCGCCGCGGAACGACGTGCTGGTACGCATCGGGGCGCTCGGGGGATTCACGCACAGCGCCTGGCTGGGACGGGCACTGGAAGTGCAAGCAGAAGTTTTGCGAGCCGAAGGAAGAACGGACGCCACCAAAACCACCCTTGGCCAGGCCCTCGACATATTGCACCTGACAGTGGGCGCGGCTGCGCCGTGGACGCAGCAGGCTCAGGCGGCATTAGCAAGCGAAAATCCGCAAAAGGTCGCGCCTGGCAAGGCATCGGAAGTCACGCACCACTCTCCGCTCCTTCGCAGTGAGGCCTTTGGCAAGTGTCCTAGTGGTCATGTCCTTCGTCATGACCGTGACCCTTGTCATGACCCTCACCGTGGTCATGACCCTCACCGTGGCCGTGACCCTCCCCATGATCGTGGTCGCCGTGCTCGTGCTGATAGCGCGGCACATATTGGTTGTTGTACCAGTCATCGCGCACGAAGTAGACCCGCTGACCGCAGGCATTGTACTGGGCACAATGTTTGCTCCAGTGCTTCTCGTGCCCCGGCGGTACGTGAAGGTAAATCGGCGGGGCAGAAATGAATTGCGGCGCTTGCTGAACCACCACGGGCTGCCGATAAACCAGTTGCGGCTGAGGTAAATTGCCGATATTGATTTGGCCGAAGAATCCGGGCTGACCCACGGTGATCGACACGCCTACGTCGCCGGCAATTACCGGGCCGACACAGATCCCAAATAGCACAGCAGCGAGAATTTTCGTCATCATTTTCTCCATTTATCCATGCCCGAGAGGCGAGCAGCGGCAACCGTCATTATCACACTAATGATATAGGCGTTAACTCTGTCGCCCGTGTGCGACGCCAAGCTCGTTTACCGAGCCTTATGCAGATCTTCCGGCAAACGTGCGGCTACGCATTCGTCGAATCTAATACGGCAGGCCGAAACGGCGGCGGCCTATTCGCGTCCGGCGATGAAACCCGGAAATGTCCGCTATTGTGCGTCCAAGCGATTGATTTTCGACCCATGACCTGTCTCACCAAGGATGGATCAATTCATCGCTTGCAAACTGCAGGGACGCCGGCTTTGGTGGGTCAACGCACTGTCAATCGGCATCATTCTGGTATATACGCTTTTCATGAGTCTTTTGCTCGGCCGTGACGGTCCGGCGGACTACGACCAATTCGTCGTGTTTCATGAGCTGCAGTATTGGAATTACTCCTTGTTCGGCCTGGCGAAGCAATGGAGTCCGGTCATGTGTGCCGGCCTATCGATCGCCGGTGAACCCCAAGTGCCGTTCATGTCGCTGACGATGATGATCAGCTATTTCCTCGGTCCTCTCCGCGGCATCGAATTGGGCACCGTCATCTACTTTATAGTCGGTTGGATCGGCGCCTACTTGTATGCCGGTTTGTGGTTGCCTCACAGGCCGCAGCGGACGCTGGCGGCGGCGCTGTTCGTCGGCAACGGATTCTTCTTTTGCCGCTACAGTTTCGGTCATATCGATTTCATTCCATTCCTATCCCTGCCTTTGATGCTGTGGACTCTGCACCAAAGTGTTCGATGTTGGCGCGATCAGAGCGGCGTGTCCCGCGGTTGGTCGCTGGCCATGCTGACGATGGGCTTAGCCGCTTTGATTAGCGTCGTCATCGACGGTTCGCCCGTGGCTCTACTGCACTTGTTGTTTTGGGTCGGTTTGTACTGTCTGGCGCTGACGTCGCAGGAGCGCTGCGCTGCGCCCGTCGCGCTGTTCATGCTCGCGGCGACGCTGGCGGCGCTCCTCGATGCCGGCTATCTGTGGCCGATGCTCGAGTCGCAAGCGCTGTTCCCGCGCCGCACTCCCGATGAGTTTACCAATCCGTTCGCGCTGCTATGGTTCATGCTACTGCCTTTGCGTGGAAAACTGATCGGACCCGCCAACGGCAACGGTCATGAACTCAGCGTGTTCATCGGCCCTGTTCTGGGTTACTTGCTGTGGCGATACCGCCGCCGGTTGACGCAGAGCGTTCCGTCCTCGATGCTGGTACCGCTCGGTGTGGTCTCGCTGGTGTCCGTCTGGATGGGCATGGGCAGTCTCAAGAGCCTGCACGTACCGACGTACTTGAGCTTGTTCGATTGGCTGCGACCGTTGCCCGGATTCCGCTCGATGGGTGTAACCGGGCGCTACTGGGGCTTTCTCGCCCTGCCGTTGAGCCTCGGCGCGTCGGCAGCGATCTGGCGGCTGCTTGCGGCCTGCCGCAGTAACGGTCGCATAACCGTGCTGATGAGTGGTGCCCTGCTCCTGCAATGCGGCTTTCAAGCCGAGACCATCTGGGCACAGTGGATACCCGCTGGTATCTACATGGAGCCGGCATTCGATCACGTATTTCGTGGTCGAGCCGAGACCGTGACGTATGTGCGCTGCGCCGGGAAACCGCAAGGCGCATTGATTTCCCCGACTCGGACCGTGACCGACTGTTACGATCAGGACGACTTCGTTCGCGCCGCCGTGACACCCGGCTCCAAACTCGTTAAATCCGCCGAAATCCGCGGCGCCGGCGAAACAATTCCTCTGCCATTGCGAGGTGAATTTGAATCCTGGAATCACATGCGTTTCGAGTTGCCCGCAAATCCAGCCGTCGGATCGATAGCGCCCGATGCACGCGTGCGAGTCGTCTTGAATCAAGCGTATCACCCTCTATGGCGCAGCGACGCGTGTGCCGTCAGCCGCCATTTGCAGGGCAATCTCGTGCTCGATTGCCCTTACGCTCTGTTGACTGCGGGGCGGATCGATCTCAGCTATCGCGACCTCATCAGTGATGCCGGTGCACACGCATCGCTAATTGCGTGGCGCGTCTGGTTATCGATGATAGGCTTTCTGTTCCTGATGGCGATCTGGCGGCGCCTACCCGCGCGAGGAAAAGCAGTTATCCCCGCGGCGCAGCTCGAGATCGATCCAGACGGGGCGCTGGCGTTGGGTCACGAGTACGTAGGACAACCTATTGCGGTCCGCGCACGCGCCAGGCAAAGCCCACATTGATGATGCGCGGCGACCATATCCTGTTTAACGTCGCCGGCACACTCGCCTGAGAATTGATCGGGCTCAAATCGACGCAGCAATCGTTGGCACGATTGGCGGCGTTGGTCGCATCGAACCACAGCGACAATTCGCCGTGCCGCAGGGGCACGGATGTCGATAGCCGCAGGTCAAAGCTCACGTAATCCCCCCACCGGGCAGAGTTTCTGGTACCGACCATGAGGTAGGCAGGTATTGCAGGAGTGGCGGAAACCGCGGTCAACGGCGTTCTCGGCCAGCCCGTGTGCCATCCAAGGAGGGCGGAAGCGGCCGTACGTTGCTGCGTCCACACAATGCCTATATTGGAGGCGTGTCGCTGATCCCAGCTTCGAGGCACGTCCCTGCCGGAAACGTCATCGCTGACGCGTGACAAGCTGTAAATCCCCAGCGCGGTGAGGCCGGGGCCAATCGACCGTTGAACGCTGAGCTCGACGCCGGTGGCCTCCGCATCGGAAGGAGCGACCCGGACGCGGTCCGGTTCGAGCTCTGGGATCAGCGACACCGGATCCAACACATTGTCGAAGTACGGGCTGATCGCGCTCCAGTGATTGCGATACACCTCGCACCGCCAGTAGAGAGCATGCGTGCCTTCATGGGTGACGCCCGCCAGCAGATGGGCCGCACGGCTCGCCGAGTCCGGCATCGATTGACTCTCTTCCAATCGGTATTCGTCGACTCGCTGCGCCTGCGTAAACTGCCCCCACGACCCATACGCGCGCCAGTTGTCCTCTGCATCGTAACGCCAATTGAGGCGAGGGCTCAGCTGGGAGCGCGACCCAAAGCCTGGGTACGCTTGGCCGTCGAAGCGTAGTCCCACGTCGGCTTCGAGTGCCCCCCAATGCCGTTTGGCTGAGGCGAACAACCCCAAGGTGGTGGCGCGTGGGGTGCCGTTGGAACTGACTGTCGCGTCCAGCGGCCGGCCAAAACCCAGTGCAATGGGCGCTGCGAAGACTTCGCGCCGGGAAAAGGTGAGTTCCGCATCCTCGCGGCCGAATTCGCCGCCAAAATCCCACGTCAGGCCAGCCGACGGCGAGTACGCCCACTCGCTTCGCAGGCTCAAGTTGGAGAAAGATCGCGCCGCATAGAGGCTGCCGCTCGCGACCTCGGGGAGGCCAATATTTCCAGTGTTGGTGCGCTCAGAATTGGCCACGGCGAACGATGTATGCGAATGAACGGTGGGTGCCGGTGTCCAGTCCCACTTCAACCAGGAATTCAGATCACGCGAGCGGCCCATCGCGGCCTTTTTCACCGCATTTGAGGTGAGTCGTACCTGATCGTCGAGCACGATGAGGCCGAGCGTGAGGGCAGAGCTGGAACTCATCGCCCAGCGTATACGGCCGACCTCGTCGGAGAACTGGGGCTCGCCGACATCGCCCATGAGGGGTAGTAATGCGCTGTGATCGCCGCTGCGTCGCACACTGAGCAGCCACTCGATAGGCCACTGCTGGCCCCGCCCGACCGAGCCAAAATCGTAGCTCAGCAAATTCGCACCAACGGAGTATTCATATCCCGAGTCGATGGATCGGGGTACCAAATCAAGCACCCCGCCTGATCGGGTACCAAATTTTACCGGGAACCCCCCTGTAAACACATCCGCCCGATTTACCGTGGAGGGGTTGAACACACTCATAACACTCTGAAAGCTCTTGAAATGGAACGGATCGGCGAGCGGGATACCATCAAACTCGACCAGCACATCGTCCAGCAAAGCCCCGCGCACATACGGCCGCGCCGAGAGATTGGTCGCAAGTCCGGGCACGATGCGAAAGGCTCGTACGACATCCGTCGCTGCGCCTGGGACTTGCTCGATCTTGCGACCGTCGAACCCGATCGGCTCGCCCGGCATACTCGCCGTAAATTCGTAGCGGCTTGCGAAAACCGAAACCTCGTCGAGCGCCGCCTCGCGTCCCGCCGACTCCCGCGCTGCCGAGGCTGCGACTTGCACCGCCGGAGGCGGCGACGGCGCACCGGTCACAACGTAGCGTTGCGGCCCAGTACGTCGAAGCAACAGATGGTTCGCCACAAGCGCCGCTGTGACTCGAGACATCAGGTCGAGCCGAGGGATGGCGTCGGGAGCATCGAGAGTGGCTGGCACGAGCTGGGAGCTATACAGAATTTCGACCCCAGTGGCGGTCAACTCCCGAAGCAGGTCCACGACGCGCACTCGTGAGTATGGCTGGGCTGCCGATACGGCTGTACAGGCCACGAGCAGCGATGTACTCAGCCAGGCTGTGCGTTTACGCAGTTCAAACACGAACACCCGGCGACGAATAAGTCTTCTTGACCTGCCCGCCAGTATACCTCGCAATTGATTTATGGTCCGAGTGACGTCTAAGCTCGTAACCCTGGCCAATCGGCGTGAAGGATGTCCTGGGGGTGTACGAAGCAGACCGCGTGCTGGTAACGAGAATGCGCGCGGGCGATCAGCGAGCGTTCGATGAGTTCTTCAACGCCAGCGCGCCTCGCCTGGTAGCTTTCATCGCACGTCGCTCGGCCTTGGATTCAGCCAGCTTGGAAGACATAGTGCAAAGCGCAATGATCAAAGCTGTTCGAAATCTCGCCAACTACCGCGGTGAAGCGGCATTGTTTACCTGGCTCACTGAGATTTGCCGTCACGAGCTCGCTGACGCACACCGCAAAGCAGCGCGGCGCCCGGCGCATGTCAGCCTGGATGGAGAAGAGGTGGCACCGCTCGTGGAAGCGCAGTTACGCGCACCCGAGCACCACGAGCCCCTGTCGCTACTGGATGCCGCGTCCCAAGGAGCGGCTGTCATGCAAGTCCTGCGCAGCCTCCCTGAGCACTACTCACGCGCCCTAGAGGCAAAATACGGTGACGGCATGTCGGTGCAGGACATCGGACGCGAACTCGGGCTCACCGCAATCGCGACCCAGTCTCTTCTAGCGCGAGCCAGGGAAACTTTTCGTCGCCGGTGGCTGCGGATGTCCACCGAAGCCAGTTACGCAGCGACAGGGTTATGACTGAGCGGCCACCACCCGAAACGCATCCCAAGTCCGGCGCGGGCGACGAGCGGGCGATGGTCGACGCGCTGTCGGCGCGGCCACTCGCCAGAGAGCAGCTTGAGCGCATTCGCGCGGCGGTCTCGCAGGAGTGGCGTAACGCGACAGCGGAGTCCCGGGATAATCCGCTTCGCATTCGGCGCCCGCGATGGGTCGCTTTTGCCGCGGCCGCAGCGATCGCCGCCGTAACAATCGCTCTGCTGGTAGAGAGACCGTACATCCCGTCCGCATCGATTGGGT
>JANYIY010000472.1 GCA_025358615.1 Gammaproteobacteria bacterium
ATAGAGCATAAACGCTACATCGATCAGAACGGACAAGACATGCCGGAAATCAGAAACTGGGTGTGGGCCGCCTGAGCGAGCCCCACGGGCGATGCTGCCGGCGACTCTAACCTGATTGGGCTGGATGAAAGCCAAAATCCGGCGCGAGGCCTCGATGCCGGAGCCTTATTGACACAGTGTCAATAAGTGGCTATCGTTCAATCAATGTCCTACATCGCTGAACGCCGGGGAGAAGAAAAGGAGCGCCGTCGCGCCGAAATCCTCGATGCGGCCGAGGCGCTATACGCCGAAAAGGGCTGGGATGCGCTGACGGTGGACCAGGTGGCGCGCAGCGCCCGGCTATCCCGGGCCTTGGTGTATGTCTATTTTCGCGACAAGGAGGAATTGCTGTTTGCCATCGGCGAGCGAGCCATGCAGCTGGTGCGGGATCGCTTTATTGCAGCCGCCGGCGAATATCAGACGGGGCTCGACAAGGTCGAGGCTATCGGACGCGCCTATATGGCTTATGCATATGAATTTCCTCATTATTTCGACTTCTGTACGCGATTTCAAGCGCATTCCGTTGCAATCGATCCAGGCTCCCATGAGGGTGCCTGCCGGGCCGCGGGCGATGAGACCATCGCCGTCGTGGTGCAGGCCATTGAGGCCGGGATTCGCGACGGCAGCGTCCGCCCCGACATCGGCGAACCCATTCTCTTTGCAACCTCCCTATGGGCCTTTACTCACGGGATCATTCAATTGGCCATGGCCAAAGGCACGGACCTGGAGCGCTTCGGCGTGACCATCCCGGCGTTCAGTAATTACGCGTTCGGATTGATACGTGCGCTCGCACAGCGCAAAACCCCGGCGGATTAGCCATTTTTTTACTCGGAATTTGACACATGTTTAATTTATCTACAGATGACCACGTGCCCGCGAGCCGCGACTGGCGAGTCGGTTGTTTCGGGTTTATTGCATTGCTGACACTGGGCGCCTGCCACGGCAAGGCGCCGCCCGCTGCCCCGCCGTCGATCGTCGTTGCATCGCCCGTCGCCGCCGAGTTGGGCACCGGCGCCGGCGATGCCATTCGCTACCCCATCGAGGTAGTCGCGCGGTATTCGAACGTCGTATCGTTTCGCGTCGCCGGCAAGCTGATCGAGCGCAGGGTGCGGCTCGGAGATTCGGTTTACAAGGGGCAGGTGATTGCGCTTCTCGATGCGGTCGACGCAGACAAGCTGGCAGCCAGCGCTCAAGCTTCACTCGAGGCCGCTGAGCACCGCCTGGCATTCGCCCGACAGCAACTCGATCGAGACCAGGCACAGTCCGCGCAAAATCTCATCGCCGCCAACCAACTGGAGCAAACGCAGGACGCCTACGCTGCGGCCATGGCAGGCCGCGCACAGTCGGCGGCGCAGTTGGCGCTTGCGCGGAACACGGTCCAATACAACGCGCTCGTTGCCGACCACGACGGCCTCATTACGAGCGAAAATGTGGATACCGGTCAAGTCGTCGCCGCGGGACAGGCTGTCTATGGGCTTGCGTGGACGGGCGACACCGATGTCGTTCTCGACGCCGCCGCCGGCGATCTGTCGCAAATTTCTATCGGCAGGGCCGCAAGCATCACGATTGCGGCGTTGCCAGGCCGTCGTTTCGAGGCACGCGTGCGCGAGGTGGCGCCCGCGGCCGATCCGCAAAGCCGCACCTATCGCGTCAAGCTGACGCTGCTACAGCCGGAAACCGCCGTGCGTTTGGGCATGACCGGCGATGCGTTGCTGTCGCCCGCCGTAGTTGCAGGCGGCGCCGCCGAAGCGCCGCTATTCAAGGTTCCGGCCACTGCCCTCTTTCACCACGGCAGTACGCCTGCGGTGTGGGTGATACGCAGTGCCGATTCGACTCTGGAGTTGCGCCCGGTAACGGTGCGCAGCTATGCAGAGCGTACGGCCATCGTGGCGAGTGGCCTGCGCGACGGCGACAACATTGTGTTGGCCGGAGTTCACACGGTGTTCGCCGGCGAACATGTGAAACCGGTCAAGCCGCTGTTTGCGGGAGAAGGCGAACACACTGAGCGTGGAAGCGACGATGGACGCCGCTAGCCGCCGATTCAATCTGTCGAGCTGGACGCTGGAGCACCAGCCGCTGGTGATTTTCGTGCTGGCGCTGGTGACGCTGTTTGGTCTGTTGTCGTACGGCAAGCTAGCTCAGTCCGAGGATCCGCCGTTCACGTTCAAGGTCATGGTGATCCGCACAGTATGGTCCGGCGCCACCGCCCGGCAGGTGCAGGAGGAGGTGACCGATCGGGTCGCACGCAAGCTCCAAGAGACGCCCGGCGTAGATTTCCTGCGCAGCTATTCACGGCCTGGTGAATCGACGCTGTTCTTCACCATCAAGGACTCGGCCCCTCCCTCGCAGGTGCCGGACACCTGGTATCAGGTTCGCAAGAAAGTCGGTGACATGGCGAATACGCTGCCCGCCGGCACTCAGGGTCCTTATTTCAACGACGAGTTCGGCGATGTGTACACGAATATCTACGCATTGCAGGGCGACGGCTTCACGCCTGCGCAGCTGCACGATTATGCCGAAAGACTGCGAACCGAAATGCTGCGAGTGCCAAACGTCAACAAGGTCGACTTCATCGGCGATCAAGAGCAGCGTGTCTACGTGGAGATCGCCAACGCGCAGTTGGCAAAGCTCGGCTTGACGCCGCAGCAGATCGCCGATGCCGTGAACGCGCAGAATTCCGTGGCCGGCGCGGGCATTTTCAACACCGCCGATGACCGCGTGTACGTGCGGCCCACCGGTCAAGTTCTCGACATCGACAAGCTCGGCGATACGTTGATCCGAGTGAACGGACGCAGCATTCGCCTGGGCGACATCGCGACCATTGATCGCGGCTACACCGATCCGAAATCCGAAACCATGCGCTTCGAGAATCGCGACGTGCTCGGGATCGGCGTGACCATGGCGCCGTCGGGTGATGTGATCGTGCTCGGCAAGAAACTCGATGCCCTGGCCGCAAGGCTGCGCGCCGAATTGCCCGCCGGACTTAAGCTCACTCAAGTGGCCAGCATGCCACAGGCGGTCGGCCATTCGATCGACGACTTCGTCGAAGCCGTCGCCGAAGCGATCGGCATCGTTCTGCTGGTCAGCCTGATCAGTCTCGGCTTCCGCACGGGAATGGTCGTGGTGATTTCGATCCCGCTGGTCCTGGCGGCGACCGCGCTCTGCCTGTATCTCTTCCACATCGGCCTGCACAAGGTGTCGCTGGGCACGCTGATTCTTGCGCTTGGCCTGCTGGTCGACGATGCGATCATTGCGGTAGAGACCATGGCGGTGAAGCTCGAGCAGGGATTCGACCGGCTGCATGCGGCAGCCTTCGCCTACACCAGTACCGCGTTTCCGATGCTCACCGGCACGTTGGTTACGGTCTCGGGCTTCCTGCCGATCGCGCTCGCGAAATCCGGCACCGGCGAGTACACGCGGTCGATATTCGAAGTCTCCGCGATCGCTTTGCTGCTGTCATGGCTGGCCGCGGTCGTCGTGATTCCTTTGCTGGGCTACCGAATATTGTCTGAACATCCGACCCGCCGCGCATTTGGATTTCACAAAGACGCCGAGCGAGACGCGGATGCGGCGCATAGCCCGCAGCACGACGTGTACGACACGAAATTCTACCGACGCTTGCGTGGCTGGATCAGCTGGTGCGTCGACCGCCGCGGATGGGTGCTCGCCGTGACGCTGGCGCTATTCGTGGTCGGCCTTGCGGGATTCAAGCTCATACCGCAGCAATTCTTTCCAAGCTCGGATCGGCCCGAGCTGCTGG
The DNA here is from genome assembly GCA_025358615.1 of Gammaproteobacteria bacterium. GTDB lineage: Bacteria > Pseudomonadota > Gammaproteobacteria > Steroidobacterales > Steroidobacteraceae > Bog-1198. The sequence goes on from JANYIY010000472.1 coordinate 3,800, forward strand.
TCGACTTGCGCCTGCCGGAAGGGGCATCGTTCAGCGCCACCTTGCGTGAAGTGCAGCGTTTTGAGGACACGCTGAAGAAGCGTCCCGAGATCGATCACTTCATCGATTTCGTCGGAGCCGGCGCGCCGCGATTCTATTTGCCGCTCGATCAGCAATTGTCGACGCCGAACTTCGCCCAGTTCGTCGTGACCGCAAAGAGCGTCAAGGATCGCGAGCGCCTTGCCGCAACTTTAGGCGAAATTCTGCGCAGCGACTATGCGTCGCTTCGCACTCGAATCAGCAGGCTCGAGAATGGTCCGCCGGTCGGCTTCCCGGTGCAATTTCGTGTCACCGGGCCGGAAATCGGCGCCGTGCAGCAGCTGTCGGAAAAGGTCGCTGAGGTGGTACGCAGCGACCAGGATTCGACCAACGTGCAGTTCGACTGGGATGAGCCGGCGGAGCGTTCCGTGCGCTTCGAAGTCGATCAAACCAAGGCGCGCCAGCTCAACATCTCATCGCAGGACATCGAGAACTATCTGCAGATGTCGCTGAGCGGATACACCATCACGCAGTTCCGTGAACGCGACAAGCTCATCGGCGTGGATCTGCGCGCGCCGCAAAGCGACCGCGTCGATCCGTCCCAGATTGAACGTCTGGCGATGCCTACGCCCAACGGCATAGCCGTGCCGCTGGCGGCGCTCGGCCGATTTACCTACGGACTGGAGTACGGCGTGGTTTGGGAGCGCGATCGCCAGCCGACGATTACCGTGCAGGCCGACGTGCGGCACGGTTCACAGGGGATTGACGTCACCACCCGCATCGACAAGGCGCTGGCTGGGCTGCACCAGCAGCTGCCGGTGGGATACCGCATTGAGATAGGCGGCGCGGTCGAAGAGAACGCCAAGGCGCAGGCTTCGATCAACGCCCAAATGCCGCTGCTGGCGATTGCCGTTCTCGTGTTCCTGATGGTGCAATTGCAGAGTTTCAGCCGCGTGCTGATGGTGGTGCTCACCGCGCCGCTCGGATTGATCGGGGTAGTAATAGCGTTGCTGCTGTTCCGCATGCCCTTCGGTTTCGTGGCCATGCTCGGCACCATCGCGATGTTCGGGATCATCATGCGCAACTCGGTGATCCTGGTCGACCAGATAGAGCAGGACATCCGCTTGGGACACAGTCGTTTCGACGCCATCATCGGGGCGACGGTGCGCCGCTTCCGTCCGATTACCCTGACCGCAACGGCCGCTGTCCTCGCCTTGATTCCGCTGCTGCGTAGCAATTTCTTCGGG